>CAJOHI010000032.1 GCA_905234365.1 uncultured Selenomonadaceae bacterium
TTGCAATGAGATTTGATAAATTATCCATTTGTTTTTGGAATTTTGTAGTGCTTGCTGCCATTAGAATCAAGTTAAAATGAGTTTACCAACAGACCCTAAAGGAAGGCGATTTTTGTGGCTGTCATTGAAAATTATTTAAATGTTTTCGTCAATTTGGGAAAAATTCTTCGTGAATAGCGTTTACCGCATCTTTAACTTGAGAACCTTTGATTAAGCAAGAGACGCTGATTTCAGAAGTGCTGATAATGTCGATATTTACATTGGCCTTTGCCAAAGCACCGAACATCTTTGCCGCTATGCCAGGACTGCCCAACATACCGGCACCGACTATTGAGACTTTAGCCACGTCCTCCTCAATTATTACAGAAACAGCGTTAAGTTTATCAGCAACGGACTCAACGACTTTTTTAGCTTCCGGTAAATCGCTTGAGGCAATAGTAAAGACCATATCAGTGATATTTTTTTCAATATTGCGGATACTTTGAACAATCATATCAACGTCAATATTTGCGTCAGCAAGAGCTGAAAAGATAGTATGAGCAATACCAGGTTGATTTGGTACACCAAGCACGGCAATTTTAGCAACTTTTTCGTCATGAGTTACGCCTCTTATTTCAAAAGCTCTGTCTTCCAATGTGTAATCCTCCCTAATGATAGTACCGTTTTTAGTTGTGAATGTTGAACGAACGTGAATCGGAATGTTAAAAAATTTTCCCATTTCAACTGAGCGAGGCTGCATAACGCCGGCGCCAAGCCTTGCCATTTCCAACATTTCGTAATAAGTAATTTCTTTCATTTTTTGAGCATTTTTGACAATACGAGGATCAGCAGTGTATATACCGTCGACATCAGTGAATATTTCACACGTATCAGCTTTAAGAGCACCGGCTATAGCTACGGCAGAGGTATCGGAACCGCCGCGACCGAGAGTTACAGGATCGCCGAATTTATCAACACCTTGAAAACCGGCAACGACAATGATATTGCCTTTGTCAAGTTCTGCTCTGACTCTTTCCGGTTCAATGCCAAGAATACGGCCTTTAGTGTGTACGGAACTGGTACGCATGCCAATCATCGCACCTGTCATGGAAATTGCCTTTTGACCGAGTTTTTGAAAAGCCATAGCTAATAGAGCAATAGTAACTTGTTCTCCAGTAGTCAGCAGCATATCCATTTCGCGAGAATATTCCGCTTTGTAAGGATGTTTATCAATACCTTCGGCAAGCTCAATTAAGTCATCGGTGGTATCTCCCATTGCTGAAACGACAACAACGATTTTATCATTAGGATTTTTGTCTTCTAAAACTCTTTTAGCTACGTTCATGATTTTTTCAGTTGTTGCAACGGAACTGCCGCCAAATTTTTTTACAACAAGAGCCAATTTATCATTCCTCCTCTATTCAGCATAATTTCATTAAATATATTTTAATTTTAGCAGATAAATTTCATAAAGTCAAAATAAATTTTATATCCTTTTCAGAGAAGAATTGCAAATTAAAAAAATTTTTTATCAACATGTGCTAATCTTATTTAAAGAATTTAACGTTATAATTAATAGAGTAATTGTTTTGCATTAAAGAAAGGTTGATGAAAATGTTCGTCTTTGAGAAAAAATTTTTGGTTGGAATGTTGAGCGGAGTTATAATTTTTGTTGCCGGTTTAGGCTGTTACACATCGGATACAGTAAATCAACTTTTTGAAATGTTAAAACCTCCTACAGGAAAAATTGCGGCAATAACGAATGTAGACTTAAAAGATATTTTAATTGAACATAACGAGAGTGAAAGGCAGCAGAATGATTAAAGTCAAAATTTGTGGAATTAAAACACGTGAAACGGCGATTGAAGCGGATCAAAGCGGTGCTGACTTCATCGGATTCATTTTTTACAAAAAAAGTTCCAGGTTTATAAATCCATTTAAAGCCGCAGAAATTGCAAATTCTGTTAATTGTAAAAAGGTTGGCGTTTTCGTTGACGAGAGTCCAGGCGTTATTAACGGAATAACTAGGCTTGTAGGTCTTGATTACGTCCAACTGCACGGCAACGAAGATGTTAAATTTGCCTCAAAGATTCGTGCTCCAATTATCAAGGCTTGGCGTTACAATGCTGAACTTGACATGCGTGAGGTGAACAATTATCCTTGCGATATAATTTTACTTGACAGCTTTGTTAAAGGCAGAGTTGGTGGCACAGGCAAAACTTTTGACTGGCGCAAGGCTTCACTTGAAACACGAAAGTTGACTAAGCCATTTTTGATTGCCGGCGGAATTTCTATTGACAATGTTCGCGAAGTTATTGATATTTTTAGACCATATGGAATTGATGTATCTGGTTCGTTAGAAATTAACGGCGTTAAGTCGGCAAATAAAATTCGTGAGTTTATGGAAACAGTCAAAGACTTGTAAAATTTATTAGCCGCGCTGAATTTGATAATTTTATCGTCGAAATTTGTAAAATCGGAAAAAGAATTTCTAAAAGTTTCATTCGGACAATTTGAGTTACTCAAAATATTGCGAATCAGTTTTAAATTGTTGTCGTTAATAGGTCCGTCGTTGAACTTCAATTACAGTTTTAACAATGGTGTCAGACCTTCTTGCAAATTTTATGATATTAATTTAAAATATAGTACAATTTTATATTAAAGGAGGAATCCATAATGGATTTTACAACCTATTTAAAAAATTATCCGGATAAGGAAGGTCGTTTTGGAAAATATGGCGGTGCATATTTGCCTGAAAAACTAATTCCGGCTTTTAATGAAATTACTCAAGCATATATGACTATTTGCCATTCATCTGATTTTATAAATGAATTGCGTAGAATTCGCAAGGAGTTTCAAGGCAGACCTACACCGGTTTATCATTGCAAGAGACTTTCTCGCATGTTTGGAAATTGTCAAATTTATCTTAAACGTGAAGATTTGAACCATACCGGCGCACATAAACTTAATCATTGCATGGGTGAAGGACTTTTGGCGACTTTCATGGGCAAGAAGCGCATTATTGCTGAAACCGGCGCAGGTCAACACGGTGTGGCACTTGCAACTGCTGCGGCATTTTTCGGTCTTGACTGCACAATTTACATGGGCGAAGTTGATATTGCAAAACAGGCTCCAAATGTTGCCAGAATGAAAGTTTTAGGCGCTAAAGTTGTTCCTGTTTCAACCGGTTTAAAGACTTTAAAAGAAGCCGTTGACGCCGCTTTTGAAGATTATCTTGAAAATTATGAGACTACGATTTACTGTATCGGCAGTGCAGTAGGTCCCCATCCGTTTCCGCTTATGGTAAGAGATTTTCAATTTATTGTTGGTCAAGAGGCTCGTGAACAATTCCAGGAAATGATGGGATTTTTGCCTGATGTTATAACTGCTTGCGTTGGCGGCGGCTCAAATTCAATCGGATTCTTTTTGCCGTTTATTAATGATCCTGTTGAAATTGTCGGCGTTGAACCACTTGGACGCGGCGATAAACTTGGAGATCATGCGGCGTCAATGACTTATGGTTCTGAAGGCGTAATGCACGGATTTGACAGCATTATGTTAAAAGATTCTGAGGGAAATCCTGCACCTGTCTATTCAATCGCAAGTGGTCTTGATTATCCTTCTGTTGGACCTGAACACGCATTTTTAAAAGACAGTGGCAGAGTTAATTATGATGTTGCGACTGACAAAGAAGCGGTTGACGCATTTTTCAAACTTTCACGCTACGAAGGAATTATTCCTGCGCTTGAAAGTTCTCATGCTGTTGCTTATGCAATACGCCGTGCCAAAGAAATGGAAAATGGTTCAATTCTTGTAAATCTCAGCGGACGCGGTGATAAAGATTTGGATTATATCATTGACAAATATGGCTTTGGCGATGACAATTAATTTTAAATAAGGCGAAGTGAATACTTTATGAATGTTTATGATAAACTAGAGGCGATGGTCAAAAAATTTGAAGAAATGGACCAAATTGATAAAGAGTACGGTAAACTGCAAGATAATGAAAAAGTCGACAAAATTAAATCTCGCTGTCTTGAAAAAGGAATTGTAAATATTGCCGAAGAAATTGAGTCAATGGCTGAAAATTTAACTGATGAAGATATTGACGAGATTCATAAAGTTCTTGAAGAAATTGAGGACGACATTGTAAATCAGCAAAATAAAATAAAAAAATTGCAAAAAAAATACGGAGAAAAAAGTTCCAAACTTGTTGAGCCGATGTTTGAATTGGCACACCTTTATAATTCTTCCGGTCAATATGATGAAGAAATTTCTATGCTTAAAGAAATTCTTTCAATTAGAGAAAGCAATAAAAGTGATTCAATAGTTTTTACGATAGATGTAATGCGTGATTTAATTTTTGCTTTAAGTAAATCAAATTACGATGAAGATGTCGTCGAAATGAAAGAAAAAATGTTTTCACACTATGAAAATGTTTTTAGCGAAGAACCGAAAAAAATTATAATGGCACTTATTGAGGCTTTACAATATGCTCTCGAAACTATGGAAGATTTAAGGCTTCATGAGGAATTTGATAGAGCAATAGCATTAAAAAAATGTGTAATTGAAATGGATGTAGACATTTTTGAAAATGAAGAAAAAGCTAAAGATTTGACGCCAACAGATGAAATATTTGAATTATCGTTACATCTGTCTGATGTCGATTGCAATGATGAAGCACTGAAAATTTTAAAGAAAAATGCGAAATTAGTTAAAGAAATTTATGGCGAAAATTCAAAAGAAACTATAAATTTACTTGAACATATGGCAACGATTTTAACAAAAATTGAAGATTTAAATGAAGTCTTAAAAATTCGTAAAAAATTAGTTGAATTAACAGTTTCTGTTTTTGGTGAAGGTAAAAAAGAAGTTTTTATTGCAAGATTATTGCTTGTTGAACTTTTGAATGTATTAGGCAAAGAAAAAGAAGCTCAAAGAATAAAAAAGAAGATACCAAAAGAATTTCTCGAAGAATACAGCATGGAGTCAAATTTTGGCGGCGCAGAACAACAACTTGCATTAAAATCAATCTATATGTTAAGTGAACTTGCAAATTTTTATAATGCTAACGATAATCACGAAAAGGAAATTAAAAATCGCAGAAGAATTGTTGAAATTTATTACGATACTTTTGGAGATTCAAAAAATTGGAATGAAAGAGTTAAAAAACTCGGATTGCAATTTTTGTATCAATTTGCAGAATCATTGAATTTCTCGAATTTAAAAAAAGAATTGAAAAATGTAATTAGTGATATTCAAAAAATTGAAGGCAGTCTTTAAAAATTTTGCAAACTAAAAGCGGCAATTTTTCAGCCGCTATTTTTTTGCATTTTTTTAAAGTTAAATTATTTAATTGAATTTAATTTATCACAGATAGATTGTGCCGACTCATCGCCTGAAACCGGAGTTATTATTGCTTGATTGCCGAGATAAACTGTACCATTTGAAACTGTTGCATTATTTTTGTCTTGTCCATTGTGATATGCTGCAGATAAATTTCCTAATACAAAATATGAACGCTCAATAGAACTCATGTTACTTGTAGGTGCAGGAGTTATAAAATTTTTACCATTAACAATTAACATTCCGTCTTTAACATCAACGTGATTGCCGCTGTATTCAAAAAGACGCTTTGCATATTTATCACGACGAGCCAAATGATTAGGATGATCTGAAGGAGTAAAAAATAATTCAAGTGTATTTTGCTCGCCTGTAGTTTCAAATTTCTCAATGACTCTTTGCCAAATTGCTGCACAAGCTCCAGGATTATAATTTGTATTAACTATATAATCAAAAGCTAACGTGTCTGCCTCTTTTTCATATCGCTTGTTGCTATGAACTACAGATTGATTCAAAAGAATATTACCTAAAATATTGACAAATTGACCGCCACCAATAACAGCACCGGCGATATTTGCCCACAAAACTTTCTGCTGGGTTTTTTTATTGCTTTTGTAAGTGTGTTCTTTCTGACCATGACCCATTTCATGACCAACTATTGCGGCAAGTTCATCATCATTGGCAACTAAATCAAATGCACCTGAATTTACCGACATTACATGAGAAAACGAACAGAAAGCATTAAAACTTTTATCGTTGTTGACAAAGTAAACGTAAGGTAAATCGTTAATTGTCGGATCAATTTTTGCAACAGCATTTGAAAGCTGCGACATCATATTTTTTAGTCTTGCATTTTTGTTTGAATCTGTATTTACTCCGTAATGCTCACGCATGTAATTATAAAGCACTCGTTGACCTTCAGGTGTTGTGTTGAGTTCTTTAAGTGAATGTGATGAATAATACTCGTCCAATTCTGCTTCAGCTTGAGTTTTTGCTTTTGCAGCTTCAACTGTTTCAATCGAAACTGATGAAAAAACTATAGATATTCCAAAAATTCCTGCTGTTAAAATCGAAGATATTTTTTTGATTGTTTTACTGAAAATCATGTTATCAACTCCTAAAATTTTAAACATTTTATATATTATACCAGAAAAATGATGAACTTATATGCAATATATAAAAAAATCGCAAAATTTTTTTTTACTCAACACGAATCAAGTGAAATTGAGCAGAAAAAAATAATCGGTGAGATGAAATCACCGTTTTTTTTTGTGCAAAAATTTGTTTTAATCAAGCCACGCTTTAGGGAGCAACGATCAAAAAGAGATATCGCAGATTCTTTCGTAAACTCAAGCCTGATGATACTCTCGTCGTTAGTTAGCTTCTCAATGATTCACCATTTGAAGATATTACTTCTTTGTACCAATCGAAAGATTTTTTGCGATAACGATTAAGAGTGCCAGTACCATCATCATTCCTATCGACATAAATGAAGCCATAACGTTTTTTTAGTTGAGCAGTAGAAGCACTCACACAATCAATGCAACCCCAAGTTGTATAACCCATTACAGGCACACCATCTTTAATTGCTTCTTCCACTTGCAAAAGATGATCGTTGATATAAGCAATTCTATAATCATCATTAACGGTTTTGCCGCCTTTGCCGTCATCAACAAGTTCATCATTTGCACCAAGACCATTTTCAACGATAAACAGAGGTTTTTGCCAACGGTCCCAAAACTTATTCATGATGAAACGCAAACCTTGAGGATCAATCTGCCAGCCAAAATCTGAGGCTTTAAGATATGGATTTTCAAATCCGCCTATCAAATTGCCTTCGCCTTTCTTGCCCTGCTGCACTGATTCGCAAACACTCATATAATAACTGAAACTTACAAAATCTACAGTATTATTTTTTAAGAGTTCTTCTTCGCCGTCAGCAAATTGAATTTCAATGTTATTTTCGCGGAAATAACGTTTCATATATCCAGGATAAATACCGCGACAATGAACATCACCGAAAAAGTCATTAAAATGATCTGCTTGCATAACTTTGATAATATCGTCAGGATTCGGTGTCAATGGATAAGTCGGCATTGCAATGACCATGCAGCCAATTTTAGCTTCAGGCATCATTTCGTGAGCAATTTTAGTTGCAAGTGCTGAGGCTACCAATTCATGATGACACGCTTGATACAAATCCTGTAGCGATAATTTTTCTTGAGGTGTCCAAATACCTCCGCTCATCAATGGTGCATGCAATACGCTGTTAATCTCGTTGAAGGTCAACCAATATTTAACTTTGTTCTTGTAACGTGCAAAAATCGTACGGACATATTTTTCATAAAATCCAATAAGTTGACGATTCACCCAGCCATTATATTTTTTTGACAGATTTAATGGTGTTTCATAATGTGAAATAGTGACAAGCGGTTCAATTCCATATTTATGAAGCTCATCAAAGAGATCGTCATAAAATTTGAGACCGGCTTCATTGGGTTCAGCGTCGTCACCATTCGGAAAAATTCTTGACCATGCAATAGAAGTTCTGAAAACCTTGAAACCCATTTCAGCAAAAAGTTTAATATCGTCTTTGTAACGGTGATAGAAGTCAATCGCAAGCAATTTCAAATTATCCGGTGTTGGTTCTTCAGTTGGTGCTGATTTTATACCGTGCGGCATTACATCTTGAATATCCCAGCCTTTTCCGTCTTCTTGATATGCACCTTCAACTTGATTGGCAGCAACGGCACCACCCCAGAGAAAATTTTTAGGAAAAGCCATAATAAAACACCTCGTATTTCGTCAAAATTAGCCTCACAGAGCGTCCCAAAATCATTTTAGTAAAATTACGTGAGACGCTCACAGAGGCATATTTAAATCTACACAACAGTTGAAATCAAATTATCACCACTATTAATTTTTTCACTTTCAACAGGCTTAATTTCCTTATAATTAACGGAATTAGTAATCAAAACAGGTGTAATGATAGGATAACCTGCCTTTTTAATTTTTTCGATATCAAACTCTATGAGCAGTTGACCTTTTTTAACTTTGTCGCCCTGCTGTACGTGAGTGTTAAATCCGTCGCCATTCATTTGTACTGTATCCATACCAACATGAATAAGAATTTCAGCACCGTTTGAAGTTTTTAATCCGATAGCATGACCAGTCGGAAATAGTGTTGTAACTTCAGCATCAGCCGGAGCAACAACCTTTCCAATAGTAGGCTCAACGGCAATACCTTGTCCCATCACGCCGGAAGCAAAAACAGGATCCGGCACATCAGGCAATTTAACGAGGTTGCCAGTCAACGGACTTCGCAGGGTTTCATTTTTAAGTGTAACTTCTTCTTCAATGGTATTGTCCGCAGATTGAATTGGTGCAGGTTCAGAAGATGTGGGCGCTGAAGTTGCCGCAACAGCCGGAGCATCGTCCTTGTAAATTGGGAATGTTAAACCGAAGCCAACAGCAAACGATACTGCTGCAACAATCATACCGCTATACATTCCGCTCAAATCGTTGGTAGCAGGATCAATAAAGCATGGAAGCTGGAATATGCCAAGACCGCCAAACATATATTGTTTTACTCCGAGAAAGCCAAAAATAGCACCGCCGATAGCGCCGCCAATACATGAGATGATAAAAAATTTCTTTCTTGGCAAAGTGACACCGTAAATTGCCGGCTCAGTGACGCCGAAAATACCACTCAAAAATGCCGGAATTGCAATTCCTTTAAGTTTTAAATCTTTCGTTCTCAAAATAATTGCAAGTACAACACCAATTTGAGCAAATGAGGCGCCAAACATCGTATTAATTACAGGATCAGCACCGAATGTTACAATATTTTGAATCATAATTGGCACTAAGCCCCAATGCAAGCCAAACATGACAAATACTTGCCAGCCGCCGCCAATGAACAAACCGGCAATCACAGGACTGACATTAAAAATACCGGTTGCCGCTGCGCCAATAAGTTGACCTAACCAAGTTGAAATTGGACCAACAATTAAAAGCGTCAGCGGAATCATTGTTAAAATCGTGCAGAATGGAACTCCGAAACCCTTTAGCAAAGTTGGAACGGTCTTGAGGTAAAATTTCTCAACTCTTGCACCGACCCAAACCGCAGCGATAATTGGAATGACACTGCTTGTGTAATTCATCAAAAGTACAGGTATTCCCAAAAATTCAAGATGTACAGGTGATTGAAAGAGCGAACCTTCAAAGACGGTATAAATCGGTTCACCTTGCATAATTTGTGACAGACTTGGATAGACGAGAGCAGCACCAATCGCCATTGCGGCAAATTCACTCATCTTAAATTTTTTAGCTGCGCTATATCCCAAGAATATCGGCAAAAAATTAAAGAAAGCATCGCCTATAACGGTCATAATTTTATATGTGCCGCCGTCGGTGCTGAGTATATTAAAAGCTGCGAGCAGAGCGGTAAGACCTTTGACCATACCACTTGCAGCAAGTACACCGAGTACTGGAGTAAAAATTCCGCTGACAGTATCAATGAAAATATCTAAAGGCTTTTTATTAGCGTTATCATCTTCAGCCGCAGCGTCATCTCCACCACCTGCGCCGCTAATTCCTTGATGTGCAATGATTTCGTCAAATACGTCTGTTACAGCGTTTCCAATAACAACTTGATATTGACCGCCACTTTGCACAACGGTGACAACACCATCCATTGCTTTCAAAACATCAGTATTTGCTTTCGATTCGTCTTTGAGTTTAAAACGCAGACGTGTAACGCAATGTGCCAGCGAAACAACATTTTCTTTACCGCCGACATTTTTTATGATGTCTGCGCCAAGTTGTTCATATTTTCTTGGCATAAAACTTTCTCCTATTCGTTAATTCTCTTTGGGTCATATACGATATTACCGATACCACCATCTGTTCTCGCAAAGTCACCAGGTCTAACCGCAAATGCTATCTTAGATTTCTGACCCATGAACTCAAAATCCACTGCGTCATCTTTTCCGGATTTAATGATGGCAATATCTTCAAGCATTCTATCAAAATAATCAATCGTCAAGTCACCGCCGCCATGTGAACAGTACATCTTGTCAAACTTGCCCTCAGTTGCCTTCTTGGCGTGACGAACTGACTTTTCATAACTTGCAAGACCAAGCGTTTCTCCAGACCACAGAAAAGTAAAACTATTCATGGCATCTCCGACAAGTAGGGATTTATTCTCTCTGAATAAGATTGCCGTCATACCTTGAGTGTGTCCCGGAAAATCATAAATATCAAGGTTGACTCCGCCGAGATCAAAATTCATGCCTTCTTTTAGGTATTTGAATCTTGAAGGATCGTCAGCCGGTTGATAATTTGCACTCGTTAAGCCTTTCGCCCATTCAGGATTAGTTGCGCCGGTGTAGCCTTGACGATTCGCCATTGCGGTATGCTCTCTGAAAAGTGTATCGTCTTTTTTATTCATGTAGACTTCATCAAATTGAGCTGTTCCACTTGCATGGTCAACGTGACCGTGAGTTATCAGCACAATCAAAGGCTTATTCGTCAGCTTCTCGACATAGCCTTTCAAGTCTCCAATGCCGAGACCAGTATCAATCAACGCAGCTTTATTCTTGCCTTCAATTAGGTACATCAAATCACCGGCACCATTACGAATACGAATCACATTCTTGTCAATTTTAGCTGATCTGAAATCCATAGCAGTACTTGGTACTTGCACTGCCGCAGGTTTTGAGGCTGCCTCAACGATATTGCTGAGAAACAGACCGGCGGCTGCAACTCCGGTGAGCTTAAAGAAATCACGCCTTGTAATGTCAGTCATAATAAAACCCCCTTATTTAACCGTGATAATCACACGTTGATAATGTTTGAGGTTATGCTTTCCGTTATCTTGAACTTCAATAATCATGTGGATTGTGTCGCCGGCCTTTGCGTCATTCGGCACGGTGAATGAGACTTTAGGAGTATTTGCACCGGTGAGTTTGATTGAGTCTAAAACTTCGTCAGCTAAAATGTCGCGGCGATGGTCATATGTAATTGTAAATTCATACAGATGAAATACCGAATCCATTGAAGTAGGCTTTTTGCGCTTGTCGTCTTGGTATGTATCCGCCTCAAAATATCTCCACCACTTGTAAGTCAATTTGTCACCGTCTGGATCGCTTGCTTCAGCAGTCAATGTGACTTTCTCACCAGGCTTGGCAGTGATGTTAAGTCCTTCTTTGACTGTAACTTTTGGAGCATGATTAGCCTTATTGAAAGAATCCGCAACGCACCAATCTGCTCTCATTGCGAAATCATTTTGCATATCATCAAACCAGCGAGTCAATGTGTAAGAACCTTCAAAACGCTTCATAACAGGATTGTAATCCATAACATCATTAATGGCACGACCATTTTCATTGAAGTTTCCGAAACGTCCTCCCCAACCGCCATAAGTCGGATTTTCATAATTACGAAGTCCGTTATTGACGAGGTATAAGAATGACGGAGAATCACCTTCACTGATAAAATCGTATTGCTTGAACTCAGGAGCCTTCTTAGTGAATCCAACGCCACGTTGCTCAGAATCCCATTCGCCGTCAATCCATTTGCCGTCATCAATTAATGAATAGTCGTCCATCAATGCGCCTTTGTTGAGTAAATTTTCCTTGTTCCATTTTGCCTTCAACTTCTCAACAAGTCCGTCTTGATGTTCAATCCAAAAATATGCAAAATGTCCAAATGAAAATCTATCATTTAAAATTCGCAAGTTTGACCAATTCTTCGCAATGTAATCAGCATAGCTTGAGTCTTGATCCAAAATTATGTAGATAACCAGCTTATCTTGAAGTTTTTGGCGAATTGCATTCCACTGAGCAGTTCCTTTGTATTCTTCCTCGATTGATTTTAACGCCCTTGCAGTTGTATTTGTACCGCCCCAAGTTTGGACATACAAAATTCTGTCATCGTCATCAAGGAATAATTTTTTAAGAAATTCTGAACCATCAGTCACCTCGTCCATTTCGCCAACGTTTTTAATATTTCCGATATGTGTGACGCTACGCAGATATTCAGCCGTTGGATAATTCGGATCGTGCTTTATGAGGTTCGGATAAACTTTGCCATAGTCGTCAATGAATTTATAAAGCCATTTGGTTCCTGTAAAACGCAGCGGTTCAATACTTTTTTCTTTGTCGCCGGCATAGTGAAAGACCGAAGATGTAAGTACGATACCGGCAATATCCATTTCATTTGAGTAAAGCAGAGCGCGAATAACGGAATTCATGTCATCAACTTCGCCGTCCTGTGTAATGACAGTTCTCGGCATGTCTTTAGTTGCTGCCTCAACGTCTGAAATGTTGGCAATATTTGTAAGTCCAAAGAGCGATACGCCGAGTGCCAGAGCTTTTTTGAAAATTTTCTTCATAATCCTACCTTACCTATCTAATGTGGTAACATCAAAGGTATATTGACCACTGCCAAGCTCCATACTGCCATCATATTTGATTGGATTGCCATTCATCAAAACTTTGGTACCCTTGATAAGAGGCAGAACCACTGTTGCTGTTGTATTTGCCGGAACAGTGAATTGATAACGATACCAGCCTTTATTAAATCTTTGCCAACTGCTCTCAATACGACCGTAAACGGAATCGTAATAACCTTTTGCTTGAGTGATATTATTGCCGGTATCTGAGTAGGTGCCATTACCGCCGAAGTCCGGCATAGGTTTGAGGAAGAAGTGTTTAAAGCCCGGACTATTTTCATCGCGCTGAATACCGAGTGAAGAATCAAACAACCAGGCGCCGACCGCACCGAATGAATAGTGATTGAAGCTGTTCATTGAGTTGTTGCCGCCAAAGCCGTTTTCCTTCGTGTAGGAGTCGAGGCGTTCCCAAATAGTTGTCGCGCCATTCTTGACGGGATAGAGCCAACTTGGATATTGATTGTTGACTAGCAGACGATAAGCCTCATTATTATAATCGTATTTGCTGAGAGCATGACTTATTGCAGCGGTGCCGATAAAACCTGTCATCAATGAATAAGCCGGACGAGTGACACCTTTATCATCAACATTAGTGTTGCGACTAACGGCATCTGCCAAGCGTGCTGCTGCCTTTTTAGCAAGATCACCGTCAAGAACAGTACCCAAACCAAGCGGTATAGCGTATGCAGCTTGAATATCCATTAAGCTGCCGTCAGTTTTCAGAGCATAGCCGTCAGCGTTGAAGAATCTCTTAGCATAATGAGACTTGCGCTCATTGTAGCGATTGCGCCATTTTGAAGCATCGGAACTCTTGCCAAGTATTTCAGCGGTCCTCATCATAATGTAAAGGTTATTAATTTCGTAAGCATTCCAGAGAGGTTGAGCGTCACTTTGACCGAATTGAGGACTTAACCAATCACCAAGACCCGGCAGACCTTTCGGCTCGTTGAGGAGACCGTCGGCAGTTTGACATCTTGCCATGTAATTCATATAAGCTGCCATCGCGTCATAATGTTCAGCCAAAGTTGCGGTGTCGCCGTATTGCAGATATAATTCCCAAGGCACAACAACGCCGACGCTGCCCCAAATGAATCCGCCTGCACCGACGCCCAAAGGAGCAGTATCAGTGAATCTGCCGTCAGGTGCTTGAAGATCACGGAGTGTCTGCATATGTTGACGGAGGAAGTTGTCACTATTTGCAAGATATACCGCAGTGTTAGCAAATACAGCCAAGTCACCGCTCCAACCCATGCGTTCGTTACGCTGCGGACAGTCAGTCGGAATTGCAAAGAAGTTAGCAAGTGCCGACCAACGAGCATTTTGTTCAAGACGATTGACATCAGTGTTTGTGGTCGTGTAGCTTGCTGTATCTTTTGGAATAGAACTTAACACAACGCCTTGCACGGCACTTGTTGGCAGTGGGTGATCAAGTCCGCTGATCTCAATATAACGATAGCCATGCCAAGTAAAATGTGGCTCGACAATCTCAGCACCACCACGGAGCGTGTATAAATCTCTGACCATTGCCGCACGGAGATTTTCAATCATAATCATACCCTTATTTGGACCGTCAGGATAGAGTACTTCAGCAAATCTCAAAGTCAACTTCTGATCTTTGCGACCGTCAACAATATTCAAGCGTGGTATACCTGCAAAATTTTGACCCATATCGTAGAGGAAAACACCAGGACGAACTTCAGTGAATGATTTTGCTGTCAAAATTTCAGCTTCTTTAACTTCACTGCCCTGTTGAGCAACCATATCAATATTCGAGAAATCTTGATTGTAGTCACGATCTGTCAGAAACTCATGCCACTTACCCGGTGCAGTCGTTCCGTCAAGACCAATAACCTTTGCCGGTTTCCAAGCGCTGTCATTAAAGCCAGGTTTATTCCAGCCGTCGAGTTCAGCGGCACGGGTTGAGTCATAAGACTGACCTTGAAAAATGCTGCCGAGTTTAACAGGACCGTCAGTCAAAACTTTCCATTCATCTGGTTGACTTGTGATAATTTCCTGTGAATCGTCCTTATAGTTGACAACGAGTTTGAGAATCATTGATTGACGATCACCGAAATAATTCCAATTTTGTCCTTGAAATGTGTTAGCACCTGCCCACCAGCCTTCAGCAAGTTGAGCACCGATAGCATTTGCGCCCTTGTTGAGCATATCCGTTACATCATAAGCCTTGTAAAGTTGTGTTTTGTTATACTGAGTGAAACCTGGCGCGAAGTAGTCATCACCGACACGCTGACCATTAAGACTAATTTCATAAATTCCGCGAGCAGCAACATAAAGTTTAGCTGATTTTACTTTCTTGTTGAGATTAAATTCACGACGAAGCATTGGCATTGCATCATGCGAAGGGTCTTTAAATTGACGCAGACCACTTGAGCCGCCATTGAGATTGATCGCTGCAAGTTGTTCGTAAAGATTAGTTTGAGGTGTGCGGAAGTTTCGGACAGTGAAATTGGAAAAAGTTGCTTGCTGTCCGGCGTCGAGTGCATAACCAACATCACCGACAACAGGATAAGCAGTGGAACCGCCGCTGATACCATAAGGATTGGCGTTAATACCCTTGCTCCAAGGATCGACATTCGGCGCTTCAAGGAATTTACCGTCAACAGTAAAATTTAACACACCATAAACTGATTCAACGTCAATATGGTGTTTAGCGTAAAGATTAGAGGCGTTGATATTCGGCACAGCGACTTGACCAATGAGTTTATCCATACCGTCATCAGGCACATAATTAGAACGATAAACTTTTATTGCAACCGCTGAAGGATTAGAACCGTCAAGTTCAACGCGGACGTAAGATTGATCTTTTTTTGCAGCATTGCCGCTGGTATTTTGATTTGCATTCATCAAGCGCTGATCATTACCGCCGAAGATAAAACCTGCACGATTAGAACCTTGAGCAATTTGAATGTCACATGCAATTCTAAAGACTGTCAAACTCTGTGCATCGAGCGGTAAGGTTTTTAAATCTGCACCTATCCATTGAGCATTCGACCAGCCGTCATCACCAATTCTGTCCGGATTTAATCCAACTGCAAAAGTTGAAGTATCTTCTTTTTTGACACCTTTGCTGTCCCAAACCGTTACGCGCCAGTTGTAAGTTTCACCGGCATTGAGCTTGGAACCTGCATATTTTAAATCAATAGAGCGACCGTCTTTGACTTGTCCGCTGTCCCAAACGGTCTTGCCCTTCATATCCTTGACGACAATCTGATAAGACTCCTGTGAAAGATTCTTTTCGCCATCTTCAGCGACTATTTGCCAACTGAAACGCGGCGTTTCACGATCAAGAGCAATCGGATTATCAAGATGATCTACAGCAAGATTAGTCAATGTATAAGCCTGAGCATTGCTCCAACTGAAACCAACAGCCAGCGCACTCATCAAAAGAGCTTTTGTTATTCTTTTCATAATTCTACACCTCGCCAATTAGAAGAACATATTCAACTGACCGCGTATATCGCGACGACGTTCTTTAGTATCAATGTCCTTAGCAAAAGTTGCATAAGTTTCAAGCAAGAAACCGGGCATAGGAACATAAGCCGCACCGAATCGGAAGCCTCTCATATTATCAAATTCTAAAGTATCGGAATATTGTCTGAGAGTTGGTTGATTGAGATAAAAACCATAAATTCCCCAAGTATTCGGTTTAAAAAGATCAACTTTACCGTAATCAGCACGAATATACCAGTTTGGAGATTTAGAAGTTGAATAATGACCAACATTTCTTCCACCAACATAATCACGTTCAGCCTTGATAAGGTCTTTGTCTTGATCAGCATTATTTGTTTGAATGAGACCTGTCAATTTCCATTTGTTGGAAATTTGATTTTCATAAGCAAGATAACCATAAATAACACGCTTGCGATTATCTTTTTGATAATGGCGAGCAGAAGGTGAAATACCGTAAACACCCCACTGAAGCAAAGAATTTTTGCTCGGTCGAGTATCAAACTTGAGAGCGGTGTATTCTTGACGAGAATCAATACGATCACCATAGCCGTTATAAATCCAACCCATAAAAGGTTGTATTCCGCGATGTACATCTTCTTGCGGCCAATCGTAAACGCGTCCGTGAAAAGCAGTAATGTTGATTTTACCAGGGAATTGAAGTTGTAAACCTTCAATACGATTATCCAATGCAAAGCCATATGCGCCAAGATCGTACATTCTACCGGCACTGATATTGACACCTTTATAGCGGCCTTCCAAAATCAATTCTTGAGCGATGTTGTGCTGAACATTGTTGTCGGCATCCGCCATCCAATTTCCATTTTCGCCTTCCATTGAGTTAATTCGATCTGTTGAGCGTTGGAATTCATTACCCAAAACTATCTGCCAATGGTCGTTAACCTTATACTGATTGATAACATGAAGATTGAAATGATTGTAGCGACGATAAACGCCATTACCATAATCGTTGCGCTGAAATCTGAAACGTGCAAATCCCCAAATACTGAGTTTATCATCAAGGACAGGCTTTTTACCGGGAAGTTGAATGTTAAAGGCACTACCGCTTGCTCCGAAAGCATCAACATTAGGCGACAATTCTGCAATCGTCTTCTGTTTGTATACTTCAGCCTGTTCGTCAATCGGTTTATCCTCATCAAGTTGACTAAGCCTGTGCATTAAGCTGATTTTTTCGAGGTCATAACGAAATTCTTCTTCGAGTGGTGCAAGAATTGCTTGCTCCTCTGGCGACATGAACTTCATCTCACGAATACCGTAATAGGTAATCAACGCCAACTCAAAACGAGTGAATGTTGCGCCCGGTTTAATCTGATTTTTGTATCTTGGAACTTTACCTGTAGCAATGAGATCGTTAATTGATTTGTAAATCCAACTTTCAACAGGCACTCTGTCAAACATGCTGGTTTCTGTCGCCAAATTTACTGCCGGTGTAGTTGCCGTATTTTGCATTGAGTTTTCTTCTGCAGCATAAGTCATTGCAGGCAGACTGAAAGTTGTAGCAGTCAAGCCGCAAATGATCTTTTGCAGCAGTTTTTTAGATTTGAAACGCATAAACATTCACCTCAAATTGTCAAAATTTTTTCAATAATATTATTGACGATTTTAGGCTTGTATACTATAACGAATCTTGCCATTTTTCTGACAATTTCAGACATAACCTTTATTTTGTATAGAAATACTATTCGATAATCGTTATAATGCAATTAATAAATGATTTGAGGTGAGAGAGATGATTTTTTTGGAAGACCTCTTAAAATTGAATGAAGCCGAAAAAGACTTTCGCGAACTCTATATAAAATATCCTCAAATTCATCAGAATCCACCAAAGACGATTGAGCAAATCATAAAAAACGAAGCAGAATATCCCGACTATAAGGTAGTTTTTGATCGTTATTTTAAAGATTGTCCAAGAACCGGTGCATATTTGAGTGAAAATTTGTTTAAGCCCAAAGAAGATGTTATCGTGTTAATGCACTGTCGTTACGTTCCTGGCTTCATTCATTATCATGAGTTTTTTGAGATCACTTATGTATTGAATGGCAAATATCGAAATTTTATTAACGGCAAATTAATGGAATTGGAGAAAGGCGACGTTTGCATTTTGGCTCCACATGTTTATCATTGTCCTATAACTCATTTAGATGATGATGTCGTTTGCAATATTTTGGTAAGGAGCAGTACTTTTGACAAGGTATTTTTCCACATATTGAAGAATAATCCAATATTGGCAACATTCTTTTCGCGCTCTCTTACAATTCCAAACGGCAGCAGCTATTTAAAGTTTTCTACTAAAGACGATAAGGAAGTAGAATATATTTTATTAGCTATGTTAAATGAATATCTAAATCAAGAAATATATTATTCTTCAATGATTAATAAATTAATGTCAGCACTTTTTGTTCTATTGTTAAGAAACCATTCAACTACATTAAATACAGCATTTTCGGACCATTTAAACTTCTCACAAAAAATCACCTCTATATTGGATTACATAAAAGAACACCTTCAAAGTCTTACCTTTTCAGAATTAGCAAAAGAATTTTCATATAGCGAACGTCAACTCTCAAGATTATTGATTAAATACACCGGTAAAAATTTCACTGCAATAATACAAGACATGAGAATACAAAAAGCATGCTTACTCCTTCAAGAAGCAACCATGCCTATAAATGATATAATATTCCAATGCGGATACAAGAATCAGAATCATTTTTACAACATGTTCAAAAAATATTGCGGAAAAACACCTGCACAATATAGAAGGGATGTTATGTTAGAAAAGTCATTTCAAGATAACATCATAGATTTTGAATAGATATTTATTAAAGGAGGCTTGAATTTAATGAAATTCAAAGAACTTGAAGATTTTCTCGGTACTCATTTCATTTACACCTATGATAATGGTTGGGAATATGAATGGTACGCAAAAAATGACCATACCGTCGATTATCGCATTCATGGTGGTATGGTCGCGGGTCGTTGGGTTAAGGATCAAGAGGCTTATATCGTCAAACTCACTGATGGTATTTTTAAAGTCGCTTGGACTGAGCTCTTGACTTCATGCCGAACGAAAATAAAATCAATGGCGTTATCTTCTTCCCGAAATGGGTACAAGATCACCCGGAAATTACAGTTTGCTTTCAAAATGAACATATTGCATTGATGGAGGAGTCGCGCTTAAAATACGATACTTATCCAAAATATCTTGTACCGGAATTTGCAAAAATTACCTACATTGGTAAAGCTGGGCAAAATAACGAGGACGTTATTTCAGAAGCGCCATATAAAGGAATGACAGATGAGATTCGTAGCGGTAAATATTTTGACTCTCAATATTGTCGTATAAAAAAATAAATTAGTTTTTTTCCAGCCATTATCATTACTATTTAATATTTTCGCGTTGAGCAAGCCGATAAAAGGAACTTCTTGATAAATCACTTAACCTTTACAGTTTCATTAGGTGGTCGTCTATATGGGCGACCTGTTTTAATTTTGTCTATAGCCTTTTCAGCCTGTCGTTGTCCAATGTTGATTCGTTCCTGTTCAGCAAGACTGGTTTACCTATTCTGTGGATTTATTGATTTTGCTCCACCATTCTTCATCTCTTGCGGCAACTACTTGGTCAAGTTCTTCTAAACTTAATTCCTCTTTATCATCAAGAATTTTTAGCAATAATTTTTTTCTTATCTTGCTCAATTTTGAAAAATTTATATTCCTTAAAGCTTCTTCTACATCTTTCACAACAATGCTCCTTGATTTCAAAATATAATCTATTAATAACCACAACCTGATTTTACAAGTTTTTCTACACTTCGTCCAGCTAAAATATATAACATATCTCTTTCTGATAAATTTTCGTTTAATGCCTTGCAAATTTCTTGCTCAACTATGTCTAAGGCTTTATCAACATTTTCATAAACTAAATGTCGTTCATCTTTTAAAACTTTTTGGCAATAAAATTGTAGTCGTCCGTCACATCTATCGCCATGAAGTCCGAAAAATAATCTTTGTCGTGCTGCACTAAAATTTCCAAATGCCGCTATTTGTCCAAGTGTATCGGCTATAATTTCATCAAATGCGTTATTTTTCATTCCACCAAAAAGCCTCAATGTCTCATAATGTGCTGACTCGTGCCTCAATCTCAATTTATACGATTTATTCAGCCATTCATCTGCGTTGAGTCCCAATTTGTCTGCTGATACATTGCTGTAAGGTGCTTCATTCAAAAGTATTACTCGATGACGATAAAACTTTTCATTCTTTGCCGGTATGGTGAAAGCATTAACTGTCAACGGTAGCTCTCTCGGATTCTCTCTGCCATTTAGTAATGCTTCCATCATCACAAAATCTTCGTGATTCGATGTAAAAATAACAGGCAAAGTGCCTCCCATTGTCTTTGTAAATGTGAGTGTTATTTTCGCCTGTTCTTTGAATTTGTACTTATCCATTTTAATTATAAATTCTTCTTTGAGAAACTCTAAAAAATCTTGTCCTCTGTACTTCTGCCACTTTTTTATGTAATCTTCATCTTCAAATGACAACTTTATCGTTGCATTCGGTATTGAGTACGAATGTGAAAGATATTCTTTAGCGGTCATAAATTCCATTTTGCTACCTCTTAATTATTACTATTTCTCAAAAGGTTTATTTGCATAATCATTTTCATCTTGCAATTTTGAAATCTCTAATGCTTTTTCTGAAGTTTTGCCTTCTTGTTCTGCCTTTACATATGATGGAACGTCAATATTCACAGGAACGCCCATAGCTTTATCTAACTGAGCTTTGCTTATATTGTAAGTATACAGTGCATTATAATAATTAGTACGAGCTTCGGTGAGTTTTTCCTGAGCATCCATTACAGTCAAGTTAGTGTCAATTCCTTCTGTATAGCGCATTTGTGCTATCATATAATCTTCTTCAGCAATTTCTACTGCTGCTGATGTAGTTTTAATATTTGTTTCTGCTGCTTTTAAGTCCAAATAAGCATTGTTTACCTCAAGAAGAATATTTTCTTTCGCTTGATTTTCTACAGATTGAGCTTTTCTCAGGCTGGCTTCTGCTTCTTTCACTTTTGCGGAGGTTATCCCATTGTCAAAAATATCCCATTGTGCTTTTAAACCTGCACTCCATGTTCCGCTGTGATCCTGCCTAAATGTTGCTCCTTCTCCGGTTATGTCCTTTTCTACCGAAGCGCTAACTTTCGGCTTAGAACCAGATTTTGCCGTTTTCACTTCTGATTCTGCCTGCATTACAGAATATCGTGCTGCTATATAATCAGGTCTGTTTTCAAGTGCGTAATTCATACAATATTCAAGAGATAAATCATATTTTTTGTATAATAAATCGTCATGTATTTCTAAATGAGTATTTGTCGGCATTCCAATAATATTGTTGAGTGCAGCGATTGATTTATTATAATTACTTTCGGCTGTCACTAGCGATTGTTGCTCATTTGCAAGCTGAACTTTGGAAGCTAGAACATCAGATTTTGCAGTTACACCTTCTTCGTATTGAATATTAACTCTATTAAGATGTTCCTGAAGTGTATTAACCGCTTCTTGTCTCACATTAATCAAAGATCGGCATTGTAAAACTGTGTAATAAGCTTCTGTCGTTTGATAGCGAATTTGCTGCCTTGAGTTTTCAACCATTAAATCTGAGGCATTCAAGCCATAACGAGCAGAATCAATAGAGCCTTCTAAATTTCCGCCTGTATACAATGGCATAGATACCTCAAATGAATGGCTAAATTCGCTCTTATATGGCGTTGTTCCTCGTTCATAATGAGCTATACGTGAATTGTCATATGATCTGCCGCCAATTCGCAATCCAGAAACGCTCCAGGTAAATGTTGGTCCGGCATTACGACGAGCTTCGGACAATCCCCATTTAGCAGTTGATCTATCTTCTATGGCTTGTTCAATAGTTCTGTTGTTTTGTAATGCAAGTTGTATACTCTGCTCAAGGTCAAGCGACAGTGCTGAACATGAAGTATTATTGAGAATTAAACCAAACAAAGCTATTGATATTGATAATAAATGTTTATTCAATGCCTCATCTCCTAAAATTAGAATAGACCTGACCAGATAGCCAAGTCTTTTAAATTTAATTTGACATAATTTGATGAACCTTTTCGACGTAATTGCCTTTTATGAACATGCAGGCCTCTCTATCTGTGCCAAAAAAATCTCCTGTTTTTTCCATAGAACTCGCCGGACAATGTGAACATTTATATTTGTATTCGCAAGTATTGCATTCTGCATTCTTTTCAAATAAATCCTTATAAGTGCTGTTGCTGTATTTCTCAATCGGAGAGTCAGTCAATATTTTACCGATACTTTGTCCTTCGTCGAAAATATTCGGTGCGATTTTTTCCATCATTGTACCGCTCATCGGTAAACAAGGTATCAATTTACCATCAGGCAGAAGGTGTGGAAAGATTCTACTTGCTTCGCAGAGAGTTTCCTTCTCACGTTCAACCGTACCACAGCCACTCAAGAATGGTATACTGTAACCTCTATCGCCGCCGTCAGAATAGAAGATACCACCCAATTTTATA
>CAJOHI010000033.1:0-18240 GCA_905234365.1 uncultured Selenomonadaceae bacterium
TGCTAAAAATTAAATTTTACTTGCAATTTTTAATGTTATGTGCTAAACTCTCAATGTTATAAAACTTTTTAATTTTGGAGGTGTTATTTTGCCTAATATTAAAGCATCCGTAAAGAGCATTAAGCAAGATGCGAAACGTCGTGCGAGAAATATTTTAGCAAAAACTAATATTAAGAAAGCTCAAAAGAAAGTACTTGCAGCAATCGCAAATAATGATGTCACTGAAGCTAAAAATCTTCTCAAACTTGCTGATAAAGCTATTGACAAGGCAGCGTCTAATAATACAATTCATAGAAATGCAGCTGCTCGTAAAAAATCAAAACTCGCAAAGAAAGTCAATGCACTTGGTGCTTAACAAAATTATAAAGTCTGTCGCGAAGAAGTGACAGACTTTTTTATTTGTTATTAATTATATCGTATTTCCCTTTTTAAGTTGACGATAAATCGAATAAAATGCAATAGGAAATCCTAAAATTATTCCGCCGAGTTTGCCTTTACCATTGAATTGAAAATAGTCATCGGCAAGACCACCAATATAAAGACAAATCAAAATTATCACTGCAATGTAAATTCCAACACCGGAAAGCAGTGAAAAAGCTTGCCACAAATTTTTAAATCCAGCATTTTTGTTATTATCATTCATATTTTTTTACCATAAAGTCATTAGCGATTCTTATAGCAATATTCTTCATCTGTTCGATCGTTTCACCGCGATTTTCGTAATTGTCATTCATAATCACCAGGATAAAATCGCCGCTTGTTCCATAAAAAATTCCGCCGTCATCATAGAGATTATCAACTTCGCCGGTTTTATGTGCTATATTCCAATATGGTAAAGCTGCCGGAAAACAATCCCTATCCTGCTGCTTTAACATATAGGAAACCATAAGTTGATCGTAATACTCATTAACACATTTATGCTCGTAAATTTTTCTAAACAATGAACCTAAATCCTCAGCAGAGGAAAGATTGGTAGCACCTTTTTGTAACATCATTTTATGATTTACAATCGTGTCATTATAACCATTTTCGCGAAGATATTGATTTAAATTTTCCATGCCTACGCGGTCAATCAACATATTCGTTGCGGTATTGTCGCTTTCGATTATCATGAGTTCGGCAGCTTTCCGAATTGACACTTTTGTGCCTACGCCTTCGCCTGCAATACTGCCTGCACCACCAACAATATTTTCTGACGTTATCGGTATGAGTTCATCAAGTGCCAATTTGCCGTCTTTTGCGTCCTGCATAATCTTTGCAAGAACAAAAACCTTAATCATGCTTGCCGGTCTCATTGGTCTTGATTGAAATATCAATGGTTGTTGCTCAATACTTGGACGATAGATATAAATTGCAAATTTATTTCTTTCAGTGCCGAGTGTTGTAATTATCATATTTTGTAAATCGTTTCTGTCCGAAGAAAATTCCGGCAAATCTTCTGATTGCGATAAAAAGCGTCCTATACCTTTATGACTTTTAACGATTTTTGAATCAGAAAACATAACAAAATATAAGGTTGCCATTATTACAATCAATATTGCGTTAATTATTATTAAAAATTTAGTGCCTTTATCCATTAATTACTAATTCCGAATTAAATTTACCACGGCTGCGGTGTCATTGGTGTGACAACGCCAAAAGTATAGCCTTTATCAACGAGTACTTTAATTATACCAGGCAATGCGGCAGCGGTATTTCCTTTGTCTTCTTTTGAGTGCATTAAAATAATTGCTGCGTTATCTTTGAGCTGTTTATTAGTTTGTTCGTCGACAAAATAAATCATCTCTTGCGGAGTCGGCTTTTTGGAAGTAGCATCTTCAACGCTGACATTCCAATCATGTTCAACATATCCGCAAGCAGTCATCATTGGCTCATAATCCGGCGTCCACATTCCGGCTCTGCCGCCAGGTGTTCTGATTATCAGCGGACGAACTCCTATAAATTCTTTTATAATTTCATCTGTATCAGAAATTTGCTTTAAAAATTTATCAACATTAGGATAAAGTTCCTTATAAACATGATTATAACTGTGATTTCCTATTGCATGACCTTCAGTATAAATGCGTTTAAGGACATCAGGATTTTTTTCAACCATATTTCCGCAAACATAGAAAGTTGCATGTATACCGTAATTTTTTAGAATGTCAAGAATTATAGGCGTAATTTTATTATCTGGTCCATCATCGAACGTCAAATAAGCAATTTTGCCTTCAGTATAATTCGTTATAGGTGGCAATTCCATAGGCAAACCGGCCTCTTGACGTTCCCAAATTGTATACTTATCGTAAACTGGTTTTGTTACATCGTTAAGCTGCAAATTTGAAAAATTGTCATTTGCTATAACGTCATTATCCGGAACAATAGGAATAGCTTTAGCGACAGTTTCTTCCTCAATCGTTGCGGAACCAGAATTTTTATTTGATTCTGCCTTTACTGCGTTTTCATTAGCCTTATTATCATCACCACAGCCAACTAAAAAAAACGTTAAAGCCAAAACGAGTATCATTAAAAAGTTTATCTTCATTAAAATTTTATACCTCCAATTAAATAATCACGAGACTACACAAAATATCTCATTTATTTTCAACTGCTTGTGCTTGTTGTGATGCCAAATAAGCTGCCCATTGTTGTGCCCGCATTTCGTAAATTTTAAAATACGCTTCCATTATAGCGCGACCAATAGGAACAGCAGAAGTGGCACCAAAACCGCCTTGCTCAACAATTACCGCTACTGAAATTTGTGGATTGTCAAATGGTGCATAGCCAACAAACCAGCCGTGATCTCTGCCTTGTGAATTTTCAGCCGTACCTGTCTTTCCGGCAATATCATAAGGAAAGCCGGCAAAATTTCGAGCTGCCGTTCCATATTTAGTAACGTCATGCAAACTTGACTGCACAAGTTGAATCACCCAATCAGGCACTTCAAGTTGTGACAACAATTCCGGTTGAAATTCCTTAATCAATTCGCCATTCTGCGTAACAATTTTTTGAACGACATGTGGTTTATATCGCTTGCCATTCGCCGCAATTTCACCCATTACCATTGCCGCTTGCAACGGAGTAACCAGATTGAAACCTTGACCAATCGCCGCGTCAAAAGTTTCTGAAAGGTACCATTCTTCATTGTATAGCTTCATTTTGAGTTCTTTGCTGGCAACCATGCCTTCTGATTCGTAAGGTAAATCAATGCCGGTTTTTTCGCCTAATCCGAACATTCTTGAGTATTGACCTAACAAATCAACGCCGAGACGATTGCCCATCTCATAGAAATAGACGTTATCAGAATGAGCCAAAGCTGCACGAAAATTAAGCCAGCCAAGCGCCTCGCCACTAGCATTGCCTTTTGGAATGAGCCAATGATGACCGCTGTCAAAAATTTGTTCTTCCGGTGTAACTCGACCGGAAGCCAAAGCAGCCGTGCCTGTAACGATTTTGAAAGTTGATCCAGGCGGATATTCGCCGGTTATAGCCTTATCGTCCATTGGGTGGTAAGGATTGTTGTTAATAGCGTTCCAATCTTTTGTAGAAATTCCATGTGCAAATAAGTTCGGATCAAATGCCGGACGACTGACAAGCGCTAAGACTTCACCGGTCTGCGGATTCAAGACAACCGCTGCCGCTGCATGTGCATTAATCGCCGAAAGTTGTGCATCAACTGCTTGCTCTGCTGCGACTTGTAAATCTCTGTCAATCGTTAAAATTAAATCGGCACCTGGTGTTGGTTCCTTTTTGCCAAGAATTTGTACAGGCGTACCTGAGACGTCAACTTCGACTTGTTCACCGCCATTCTCGCCGCGAACTTCTTTATCATAAATCTTTTCAAGTCCAAATTTCCCAATTATATCGCCGCTTCGATATCCTTCTGCCTTTTTAGTCTCAAGTTCGGCATCAGAAATTTCACTGACGTAGCCGAAAGTATGAGCCGCCTCTTGATGTAAAATGTAATTTCTAATCGGCTGTACCTCAATTACAACGCCAGGATAGTTATTTTTTTGTTCCTCGATTATCGTTACAATGTCAGCAGTCACGTCCGTTTTAATTCTTATTGGATCAAAGCCGGAATGTGCCTGTATTTTTGCTTTCATATCCTCAACGGATACATTTACAAGCAAACTAAGACGATTGATAACATCGTCGGATATAGGTTCCGTCAACGGCAATAATGACACTGTAAAGCCTGGTCGATTCGTAACTAAAAGTTGTCCGTTGCGGTCAAAAAAAGTACCGCGTGGAGCCATTGAAGGAATTATTCTGATTCTGTTTCCGTCGGCTAATTTCGCGTAATACTCGCCGTCATAGACCTGTAAATAACCTACGCGTGCAATTAGTACGCCAATTACAAGCACTACCATAAACGCCAGCGGCTTCAGGCGATTTATATATTCATCATTGTTATTACTGTTATCAATCAAGAATTAATCAACTACTTCCATCTTTTGACGTATTTGTTAAACTCAAAAACCAATTTATGCACAGGATATGCAAAGGCAAGTTGATAACACAACATTGGGATCAAAACTAAATATAAATTTCTTTGTAAATCTAAATGATAACCCAGAAGATATATAAAAATCACCATTATGAAATAGTGCATTGCAGTAACAACAGTTGATGTCAGCACCGGCAAAATAAATTGCTCTTTAAATATATGATCTGAGAATTTTCCGCAAAGTAAACCTATAAGCATATAACTAAAAATATCACAGCCAAAAAATGAGCCACTTGTTAAATCTTGCAATAAGCCTGCCGAAAATCCCATAAATACGCCGTAACGATGACCAAGCAAAAAGGCGACAGAAAGTGTCAAAAGCAGCATTAAATTAGCTGAGATTCCATTATATGCAAACATAGAGAACAGGGAAGTTTGAAGGACGTATAAAATTGAAGTGAGTATTGCCCACGCGGCAAATATCTTCAATGTTTCAAGCACCTCCGAAAATTTATAAGACATCTAAAAAATCAAAATAAACCTCAATAATTATAAAACATAATTTAAGACATTGCAATAAAAAAATACACCTCTCAAAATATTAATTCGAGAAATGTAAAAATTATTTAAACGATTTCAATTAATAATTATTGTTGTGCAGGTGGTTGAATTGGAGCCGGCGGCGCTTCTCTGGATTGAATTATAATTGCTACGTCTTCAAGTTTTTGAAAATTAACCGTAGTTTCAATTACTCCAAACTTTAGCAAGCCGCTTTCTTCGTTTTGTATATCTTTAATTCGACCTACAACTAAACCTTTCGGATAAATTCCGCCGAAGCCGGAAGTTACTATCATATCGCCAACTATGACATCAGAATTTTTAGGAATGTTAATCATTTTCGGCATAGTAGGATTATTGATATCACCTTCGACAATGCCGGCAACTCTTGATTCAGGTCTCTGAACCAGAGTTCCAACGGAAGAACGCGGATCAAGTATAAGCTGTACCTTTGAAGAATTAATTCCGGTTTCGCTAATGTGACCAACAAGACCCATTTCAGTAACAACGGCCATATCATTTGCAATGCCATCTGCACTGCCGCGATTAATTACAATCATACTTGACCAAGTTGCAGCTTCTCTGCCAATAACTCTTGCAGAGACTAAATCGAATTGTGTGGCGACTTCTTTATAACCAAGAAGTGCTTTAAGCCGCTGATTTTCTGCCTCGAATTCACTTGCCGCTAAATTTTTTGCTCTGAGTTCCTCAACTTCAGCTTTTAACTGTTCATTTTGTTCGTGAACATTTAAAATGTCATTGACTGTCGTTGAAATGAAATCAACTTTGCTGCTAATCCAGGAAATTGCATTTTGAAAAGGCGAAATAACGAGTCCAACACCTGTACTTGCAATCGGCGTTTCAAATCTTCCACGTGCCGCAAAAAAAACTATGCAAAACACACTTATAAACACAAAGATTAACGCCGCAATTTTTCTGCCGGTCCTCTTTTCGCGCCTTATCTTATCACTCATAAAATCCTCTTTCTAATTGTTAATGACAATCGCGTAACTTTTCCATTACCAATTACTCATCATCAATTATTAAGTTCTCAACTTCTTTGAAGTCATAACGACACGTTTGAGAAGTGTAAGATTTTCAAGTGATTTGCCGGTACCTTCACCAACGCAGCTTAAAGCATCATCCGCGACGAGTACAGGCATGTTGGTTTCATTAGAAATGAGTTTATCAAGATTTGTCAACAGCGCACCGCCGCCTGTCATCATAATTCCATGATCCATTACATCGGCAGCAAGTTCTGGTGGTGTTCTTTCAAGTGTACCCTTAACAGCGTCAACAATTTTGTAAATAGGTTCGTTGAGTGCTTCACGAATTTCACGTGCCTGAATTGTCAATGTCTTCGGCAGACCGCTAACCAGATCACGACCGCGAACGTCCATAGACCTGTCAGTTTCCGGTGTCACAATCGCCGTTCCAATCGTAATTTTGATTTCTTCAGCGGTTCTTTCGCCAATCAGCAGATTATACATTCTTTTGATATACTGAACGATTGAAGAATCCATTTCATCGCCGCCAATACGAATTGAACGGCTCGTGACAATACCGCCGAGAGAAATAACGGCAATTTCAGTTGTACCGCCGCCAATGTCAACGACCATATTGCCTGTAGCTTCCTCAACTGGCAAACCTGCGCCAATCGCTGCTGCCATAGGTTCTTCAATCAAATAGGCCTCACGAGCACCGGCCTGTTGTGCAGCGTCAATTACTGCACGTTTTTCAACCTCTGTAACACCACTTGGAACACCGACAACAACTCTAGGTCTTGAAAAGGATTTTGATCCCATTGCCTTCTTTATGAAATATTTTAACATTGCCTGTGTTACGTCAAAATCAGCAATAACACCATCTTTCATCGGACGAATTGCTACGACATTTCCAGGCGTTCGACCTATCATTTTTTTTGCTTCTTCGCCAACGGCAAGAACGTCGCCAGTGTCACTTTTTATAGCTACAACAGATGGCTCACGAAGGACAATTCCACGACCTTTGACGTGTACCAGAGTATTTGCCGTCCCTAGATCTATGCCCATATCGTGGCCACCAAATAGACTCCACATGTCAATTTAAACCTCCATTAGGTATTCGGAATGACTTAATTTAAAGCGTTTTTAACACTCTTGAATTAATATATCCGAATTAGATTTCATACCGCAGTTATCACGGCAAATTTATTTTATCACATTTTGCTACGTTTGCAAGTCAAATTATTTAAAAATGAAAATTTTTTGTAAAAATTAATTGCAAATGAAATTCAAAACGTTGAAATTACATAAAAATTGGCATAAAAAACCTATTTGAGAATGAATATTTAAATTTGCATTAAGTTATATTTTCTATTGCCTATACCAAGTTTTTCGCCATAATCAAGTTGATGAAGTCCTTCTTTAGATTCGATTCGCTTAATTAAATCTTTGCTGTCGGCAGCGGCATAAACCAAATCAATAGACGCCTGGTCAATCGCCAATAAATCTGTTGAAGCTAAAATTCCTATATCGTTCATTGTTGGTTTTGCACCATTCGAATCACAATCGCAATCTACAGATAAATTTTTCAGCACGTTTATATAAGTTATATGATTTTTGAAATTGTCGGCAACTGCGTAACCTGCCTCAACCATTCGCTCTAAAAATGGTTTACCGGTAGGCCAGCCAGAACCGTGTACAACTAATTTTCCGTGACTGCTTGCACAACCGATTGCAATATTTTTTATTGAACCGCCAAAGCCTCCCATCATATGACCTTTAAAATGCGTATAAACCAGCATAGAATCATAATTTGCGATGTGGCTGCCAACAGGAACGCTTGAAAGTCGCGTTTCAAAATTTTTTTGCGGAATTTTTAAATCAATGTCGCCGTCTGCGTCCATTATGTCAACCGGACAAAAATCAAAACCATTAGTCTTTAATGTTTGCAAATGACTTTCGGTGTTTCGACGCGGACCGCCATAAGCGACATTACATTCAACGATTGTAGAATCTTTAATAGTTGACTGCAATTCACGAATCAAATTAATTGGTAAAAGATTCGGTCCGTGAGGTTCTCCGCTATGCAATTTAATTGCGACTTTGCCTGTGATTCCGTCGTTGACTTTGTTGTAAAGTTCAATTAATTTTTGTGCTGTAATTTCATTTGAAAAGTAAACTTTTGACATGTTTTCAACCTCATTACTGTCAGTATTTGCGGCATTTGCAATTTTTGAATCGGAATTTTCAGCGGAATTTTCATTGCAGCCGGCAAATGTTAATGTTGAAAGCGAAATGATTAATCCACTTGCAAGTTTTATAAATTTTCGACGCGAAAAATTTTCTTTTGTCATAAAAATCAATCCTTCAAAAAATTTATTCAAGTACAATTCGGCAAGGTTCAACACCTTTGAGTTTTTCAGGATTTTCAAAGTCCTCAATGTCTTCAGCAACTTGATATTCAAGAACATTCGATTTAACTGCACGTATGAAAACTATTAGCTTCTCATCGTAATTTTCAAGCGTAATATGAATGCGCCGCGCTTTTTGAACGTCCATTGTATTTGAAACTGCTTCCGGCAAGTCAGTATACAAAATGTCGAAATTGTTTGAAGCGTCAATGAATGAATGCCAAACGCCAAGCCTTGTGTTTTTGTCGATTATCGTTTTAAATTTACGCTTTTTATTGCGACCAATGTAAAATTGAAACGGTGTGAAATTCGTATTAGGCGTCATATGTGTAATTTGAAGATTTCCGCTGTCTCGGCATTTCAAAAGACCAAATGCAACACCGGTTTTGCCGGTTGGTGCCGCTAAGTCGTTAGGATTTATTTCAACGCCTCTTGCTTTTTGAATTTCATGTGCTTCAGGTATTCCGAGTGCAGGATAAATTTTAAATTTCGGCATTTCATCAGCATTAAGTCCAAATATCTTTTGCACCTTTGATTCAGAATCAGTAATAGCATTATTTTTTTGCTCAATTTTTGCGGCTTGCTGCTCAATTAATTCGTCAATTAAAATATAGTCGTTAAAAATATCTTTGACGATTTGCGCTTTTGAAGAATTTCCTGCCAAAAATATCGAAATTTCATCAACGTTTTTGAGCGGCTTAATTTTTGTCGTTTCATCTCTGGAATTTTCCGCAAACGCTTCTCTCATCGCAATGAAAAAATTTCTGATTCCTTGTTCAATTCTGTCGTGAATGATTTTTGTAAATCAACTTTCTTGCCGTCTTTGAATGCAATTTGGAGATTAAAATATTGTTTTCGACAATCGTGTTGCCGTCAGCGTCGGTGGTGAATGGAATTTTGCCAACGCTCTTATCGCCGTTTTTCGGATTCAGCAAAATTTCTTGATTAGCCTTGAAAATTTCAAATGCAAGCAACTTCAAAAGATTTTCGCCGCCAAGTGTTTTATCGCCATTTTCGCCGAAATGTACCAACGAATAATCATAGCGATCTTTTTTAGATTCACGTAACACGCCAAAATCAAAATCAGTTGTGCCACCGCCAAAATCAAAAACCGCATAGTAATTTTCATCGTCACCAATCGGATCAAAATTAAATTTTTGCAGCGCCGTAATTGCATATGCAGCAGGCTCACTTGCTCCGTCTTGAACGCTGAAACTTTTCATTGCTGATTCATTCGACAAAAGCGCAGTAGGCAATGATTTTTTAATACCATTTTCAAACGTTCGGCGCATTTTTTCACGAATTGCCTTATCATAAGTCACCGGAAACGACATTATATACTTTAAAAAAATTCGCTTTTCCTGCAACATGTTGTTAATATAAAGTCCGAGATAATATGCGTAAAATTCCAGCGGATTGATCTCATTATCCATTAATTCCAAAAAGGTCGGCAAGTCTTTAATAACGCCGTTTCTGTCTTGAATTTTAATTAAATCTCTGGAACCGCACCAGCGTTTTAACTCCGTCACGAACGAGTAATAATGTTTACTGTTGCTGTTTGTGAGATTGTCAAATGCGGTATGCGAAACCGTTACATCATTCCAGCGCGTTGGCGGTCTGCCACTACATGATTTATAAGCCTTGAAAAAATTTTCGATGTCGATAGATTGATGTCATCAGCAGGATTTCGAGCAGTTAAGCCTTCTGCAAGCGTAATTTCGCCGGCTTTTTCCTCATCTTCGCCGTAGTTCCACAAATCCCAAGTACCGCGATTCGGATCAATCAAAATGTTTGCGTCATAAGGATCAAGGTCTGCGCGAATTTTGTCACAATTTAAAAGTTTTGCTTTAAATTTGTCTGTAAATTCTTTAGTTGCTGGTATCACCATTGAGGTTAGCAGTTCTTTTGCTTTAGGAAGTAATTTAAATTCTAATCCCGACATAACGGCATTAAAAATTTTTTCTTCGTCAACTTCAAGAGTTTTACAATCATCATTTATCCACCAAATGTCGTCATCATCATTGGAATTATCAAGGTTATTTAAAATTTTAAATGTGTGCTCAGTTTCAGCAGATAAAAAATACATTGGTTGTAAATCATAAATAATCAACCATTCTATAGCGTCTGCTGCCGTTATTTTTTCGCTATTCTCGCTTTGGAATCTATAAATAGGAACACTTAAAACATCATAGTCGCCGGACAAACTATTTTCTTTATATCCATGTTTCGAAATATGATCTTTACGCCATCTTTTTCTATCCATCTGTGATAATATACGTTGTCAATTTTTACTGTTATCGCGGAAAAAAACTTTCCGTCAGATACGATTCTTCCAATACTATCTCTAAAATAATTTATCTCATCATTAAAACATTTTTCAGCTTCTTGCTTAGTAAGTAAATCAAAATTTAAATCGTCAAATTTTAAATTTGCTAATTGGCTGACATCATATTTCTTATTTCTAGCTTGATTGTAAAATTCTCTTGAAGATAAATTCGGCATAATTCCAACAATATCATTAATATAAAATACATCCTTATTTTTTATTTGAATCCATTCTTTATTGTTGAATCGCTGTTCAAATTCTGTACACAACAATTCAAAATTAATTTTAAGTTTAGCGGTTTCGTCAGCAATCATTTTTTTCAGAGCAATTTCTCTAAAGATTTTCAAGGAATTTTCTGACACAGGAATTTTTTAACTATCTTTGTCAAAATTTTCGTCTCCTCAAATCACTCTTTTATTCGAGTAAAACCAAACTTTGCTTGACAATCTTTCCGGTCTTGTCAAATTTGTAACCGGCAATGAAAATTTCTTTAACTGCGCCAATTTGAGCACTGTCAGAAATTTTTTTCATCGTCTCACTGTCAAATTCATCGCCGACATTAACTTCAAGACGCTGATAAGTTGCTTCACGACTGCCAATATTGACTGCATAAAACACAAAGTCGAAAAGTATCTGTAAACTGTCAATCTCGCCGGAATCATTGCTATTATTAATTGAAGTCGCAATGTAGTCAAAGAGTGCGTCCATGTGACCGTCACTCAAGGCGCCTGAAAGAAATTCAATCGGAGAATTTGCATCGCCGAAAACACCTGCAAGCGCAAATTTGACATTATCCGGCAGCATTTTAAAAAGATTAAAGGCGTTTTCTAAATCGCTGTAATTTGCCTTGAAATTTTGAATATCGTCTTTCTGCTTTTTGATAACCATTTCTTTGAAATTAATCGCGGAATCTTTCGCGCCAATAATTTGGTCCTTTTTGCTGATTGTCGCTTCAAGGTCTTTGATTTTCAATTCGGATTTGCTTTTTAGTTCTTTAATTTGTGCTTCAAAATTGCTCTGACTGTCCAAAAAATTTTTATGCAAAGCATCATATTGAGACTTCTCAATATAGTCGTCAAGATTAAATATTAATCTTCTCAATGCCGGCAAATTTCTTTTAAACAATTCAACAAATTTAATATCTTCCATATTAACACTTCCTTAAAATTATGATACAATTAATATAATCTGAATTTTTACAAACGTCAAGAGGTGTTTTATTATGAGTGAAAAATTTGTCATAACTTCTTGTGAATACGTAATTTCTGCCGTAAGTCCGCAACAATATCCTTCAGTGAAACTGCCTGAAATCGTTTTTATCGGTCGTTCAAATGTCGGCAAATCTTCTCTCTTAAATTCGCTTGTCAACCGAAGAAGCCTTGCAAAAACGAGCAGTACACCAGGAAAGACTCAAACGATAAATTTTTTTAAAGCCGAAATGAAAATTACAACTGATAGGGTTGAGTATAAACAATTTTATCTGGTTGACCTGCCAGGTTATGGCTATGCTAAGACGAGTAAAAAGAATCGCAGCATTTGGAGCAAATTCATTGAGGAATATTTGCAAACGAGCGATCAAATTAAATTCATCTGTCAATTAATCGACATTCGTCATGAGCCTATGGACTCTGATTTAAATATGTTTCAGTTCCTAATCAACAATAATCTGCCTGTTTTGACAATCGCAACCAAGATGGATAAATTAAGCCGTTTATCACGTGATATTCAAGTTGCATTAATCCGAAAAAAATTCAATATTCCCGAATTATCAGTGCTTCCTTATTCGTCAGTAAAACATGAAGGTCGTTCAGAATTACTTGACACAATATATAATTCTCTGCTAGAATAAACAAAAAATGAATCGTATTCATGATAGGAGAGATTTTTGATGTGCGAGCTTACGACTTTCGACAAATCACTTTTGAATTTGTTGCAAAGTGAAATTCCAATTTGCAGCAGACCATTTGCGGCAATGGCTGAAAAATTGCATACCGATGAGCAGACGGTAATCAATCGACTTTCTGAATTGAAATCAGCAGGATATTTGCGTCGAATTGGAACTTTTTTTGATTCAAATCAACTCGGCTACAAAGGCGCTTTAATCGCATTAACCGTTGAACCTTCAAAAATTCCGCAAGTCGCAGAAAAAATCAACGGCTACAATGGTGCAACGCACAATTATGAACGTGAAGGCAGATATAATCTTTGGTTTACTTTGCTGACGGAAAATCCTGCGAAAGAGCAAAATATTTTGTCGGAAATTGGAGCACTTTCCGGCGTCGAGGACATGATTTGTTTAAAAGCCAACAAAAAATATAAAGTCAACGTTCAATTTAAATTGCAGTAAAATTTTTTTACGAAATGATGTGAGCACTTTGAATTTTGACGAATTAACTGAGCGTGATAAAGCGGTAATCAAGGCGCTGCAAGGTGATTTTCCGATATGTGAAGAACCTTATAAAGTTTTAGCGGAACAAATTGGAATCAGTGAAGATGAATTTATAAATTGTGTTAAAAATTTAACGGAGACAAAAAAAATCCGTAAAATGGGTGCTGTTTTGCGGCATCGTGAAGCGGGATTTGTGGCAAATGCACTTTGCGTTTGGAATGTGCCGAATGAAAAACTGGACGAAATTGCAAATATAATGGCAAAACATTCCGCTATTTCGCATTGTTACGATCGAAATACGGCACCGAATTGGAATTATAATTTATATACAATGATACATGCCAAATCTCGTGAGGAATGTGAACGAATCGTCAAGGAACTTTCCGAACTGACAAATATTTCAGAATATCAAATTATGTATTCAAAAAAAGAGTGGAAAAAAACTTCAATGAAATATTTCAACGATTAAAAGTTTTTAATTTTTGTGTTAACTAAATATTTAGTGCTATTAAAAATGACAGGTTTAAATGCCTGTTTGTTTTTATTTTAAATGAGCATTGCATATGATGTATCATGCATTATATAATAAAGATGTATTTTACAGTGAAAGGTGAGGTTTTTATGAAATTAGTTGTAACAGTTGTCGGCAAAGACCGTGTTGGAATTATTGCAGCAGTAACTAAGATTTTAGCGGATAACAACGTCAACATTTTGAGTATCAATCAAAACATTCTTGACGGATTTTTTAACATGATTCTGCTTGCTGAGGCGAGTGAAAGCAAAATGCCGCTTGTTGAGTTACAAAGTGCGCTCAAGACACAAGGCGAAGAAATTGGCGTTGAGATTAAGACGCAGCACCAAGAAATTTTTGATGTTATGCACAAAATTTAAATTAACACAACAAATTCATTATAATTAATTTTGGTGGTGAATATATTGATTACTATTGATGATATACTCGAAACTAATCGAATGATAACGCAAAATAAACTTGATGTACGGACAATTACTATGGGAATTTCGCTTCGCGATTGTTCACATCCTAATATTAAGCAATTTTGTCAGAATATTTACGATAAAATCACAACTTCTGCTGAATTTCTCGTCAAAACCGGCGAAGATTTAGAATCTGAATACGGCGTGCCAATTATCAACAAGAGAATTTCCGTAACACCGATTGCGATCGCTGCTGACTCCTGCAAAACTGATGATTATTTACCTGTCGCTGAGGCACTTGACAAGGCGGCAAAAGCAGTTGGCGTCAACTTTATTGGTGGATTTAGTGCGCTTGTTGACAAAGGTTTTACAAACGGCGACAAAATTTTAATTCAGTCGATTCCACAGGCACTTGCAAATACTGATGTTGTTTGTGCGTCTGTTAATCTCGCCAGCACAAAAGCCGGTATCAACATGGATTGTGTAAGACAAATGGGCGAAGTCATTAAACGTACCGCCGAATTGACACGAGATCAACAGGCTCTCGGCTGCGCTAAACTTGTGACCTTTGCCAATGCACCAACGGATAATCCTTTCATGGCAGGCGCTTTTCATGGTGTCAACGAAGCGGAAAGAGTTATCAATGTTGGTGTCAGCGGACCAGGTGTTGTTAAACATGTACTCGAAGACCTCAAAGGTGCTGACTTTTCACAAATTGCCGAAGCTATCAAGAAAACTGCTTTTAAAATTACTCGTGTTGGTCAACTCGTTGCTCGTGAAGCGTCTAAGCGTTTAGGCGTACCTTTTGGAATTGTTGACGTGTCTTTGGCGCCAACTGCTGAGGTCGGTGATAGCGTTGCAAGAATCCTTGAGGAAATGGGCATTGAAAGCTGTGGTGCTCCAGGTACAACGGCGGCTTTGGCACTGCTTAACGACGCAGTTAAAAAAGGCGGTTTAATGGCAAGTTCACATGTCGGCGGTTTCAGCGGCGCATTTATACCTGTCAGTGAAGATGAAGGCATGATTGCGGCTGTTAAATCCGGTAGTCTTTCAATCGAAAAGTTAGAGGCAATGACTTGTGTTTGCAGCGTTGGTCTTGATATGATTGCTATTTCTGGCGATGTCAGCGCATCTACAATTTCGGCGATTATTGCTGATGAAGCGGCGATTGGCGTTATCAATAATAAGACTACGGCAGTCAGAATAATTCCGGTACCAGGTGCAAAAGTCGGCGATGTTGTTGAATTTGGCGGACTTTTAGGTTATTGTCCGATTGTGCCGGTCAAGAGTGAATGGAGCAGTGAGGCATTTATAGCTCGTGGCGGAAGAATCCCTGCACCGTTGAGAAGTTTAACAAATTAAAACGTATACATAAATCAAATTCTTGACTTTGCAGCGTTAAATCTATATACTACTAAAGTATAAACTTTTCGTTATAGTTATTATACTTAAAAATATATTGGAGGCTTTGAAGGCATGAAATCAGAATTTAAAATAAAAACTGAGAGGTGTAAAGGCTGCGGAATTTGCGTTGCATTTTGTCCTAAAAAAGTTTTGGCGATTGACACATTAGGAAAAGTTTATGTAGCTAACCCTGAAGCGTGCATTGCCTGTGGTCAGTGTGAGCTGCGCTGTCCTGATTATGCAATATTTGTTGATAAAATCAAAGATTCGGAGGTGTCAAAATGAGCAAGGCAAGATTAATGCAAGGCAATGAGGCAGTAGCGGAAGGTGCTTTAAAAGCAGGTGTAAAATTCTTTGGCGGCTATCCAATTACGCCGTCAACTGAAATTGCGGAAGGTATGGCGGCAATGCTTCCAAAAGTCGGCGGAACTTTTATTCAAATGGAAGACGAAATCGCAAGCATGGGCGTTGTACTTGGTGCGTCACTTGCCGGCAGAAAAGTTTTGACAGCTTCCAGCGGTCCCGGTATCAGTCTTAAACAAGAGTTAATCGGATATGCAGCGGCAGCGGAAATTCCGGTTGTAATTGTCAATGTTCAGCGTGTAGGTCCTTCAACCGGTCAACCGACAGCACCTTCTCAAAGTGACGTTATGCAGGCGCGTTGGGGAACACATGGAGATCATTCAATAATTGCATTGAGTCCTTGGAGTGTTCGAGAGGCTTTTGATGTTGCTGTTAAATGCGTCAATTATGCCGAAAGATTTCGTTCACCTGTAATTTTGCTCATGGACGAGATTGTTGGACATCTTCGCGAAAATGTTGAGTTGCCTGACGATAATGAGCTTGAAATTTATCCTCGCCGTCAGCCTAAAATTACTCGCGCTGAAGGTTATGAGCCTTATCGTCCAGATGAAGACTTGGTACCTAATATTGCAGATTTTGGAAACGGCTATCACATTCATGTAACTGGTTTGATTCACGATGAGACAGGTTTTCCGGTTGGCAGTCCAAAAGTTACACAAGAAGCGATTGAAAGACTGCATAAAAAAATCGCCATTGCTGCCGACGAAATTATTGAGGTTGAAGAATCCTTTATGAATGACGCGGAATATGCAGTTGTTTCATTCGGTGGAACAAGTCGTACAGCTTACGAAGCAGTCAAAAATGCTCGTGCTCGCGGCGTTAAAGTTGGTATGCTGCGCCTTATCACCATTTGGCCATTTGCTGACAAGGCGATTGCTGATTTAGCCGGTCGAGTTAAAGGTATTCTCGTAACCGAACTCAATTATGGACAAATTGTCAACGAAGTCAGACGCGCTGCTAATGGTAAATGTCCTGTTGAACTTTGCGCTAAATATAATATGCAGATTTTTGAATCTGAAGAAATTGAAGCTGCTATTGATAACATGATTAATAATATTTAAATTGATTTTAAATTTTAATTACTTGATGATTTAAATCGTTGAGTATTTTTTATTACAAAAATTTTGAGGTGAATTACATTGAGCAAAAATAAAGTTGTAATAGCGCTGACAGGTGCAGGTATTTCAAAATCCGCCGGCATTCCAACTTTTCAAGAATTTCCCGGAATTAGCGAAAAACTTTCAATAAATTATAAAAGGTCTAATCCAGAAGATTTTTCAAAAGTAATGTCAATGTTGAAGTCAAATTGTACGGGCAAGACACCGACAGCGGCTCATCTTGCACTTGCAAAATATGAAATTCCAATCATTACAATGAATGTTGATGGTCTCCATAAAGCTGCAAAAAGTAAATACATTTTGGAAATTCACGGCAGTTTTGAAAATGATGATGTTGTTTTGTACGGTCAACAAATTCATTATGCTAAAGAATCAGTCGAATTGATTAATCGTCTTGAAAATTTTTGCAAACGATATGATGTTGATGGTATCCTGCTTATAATTGGTACCTCAATGCAGACGCAATTTGCAAATTATCTTGCAATGATTGCCGAAGACGCTGGAATTAAAATCAAAGAAATAAATTCAAATGCTGATGAAGAAGTTGAAAACTTTTTGAACGAAACATTTAAAATTGAAAGTAAATATCAAAAAATTTTCGTATCTGAAATTGATTAAAATCTTCTCTATAGATTTTTTGTAGACAACACGATATATTAGTAGTAGAATACTAATAAAAATGTGGAGGAGATTTTTTAATGCAAGATGAAAATAATGACAATCAATCTACATCGTCAAAAAATTCTACAAATGATTTTGAATCAAACGACATAGAAATAAAACCTAAAGCAGAAACCAATTCCGAGCAAGAAACCGGTTTTTTTCATGTCACAACGAAATTTAAGTGGATATTTTCATTATCAATTATAATTTTGCTGGTCACAGGCATTTTGATTTATGCAAAATATAATAACGTTCTTGGTGCTGAATATTGGCAAATGGCAATTTGGGGATTATGCGGCTTATTGTCAGTGTATGCAATCTTTAAAAAGTCAATCGCAGCGTTGATTTTGAATTTAATTTTATTTTTCGGAATATCGTTAATACCGGCTTGGGGATTAGTCTATCAATTTTTCAAGCCAATTTTAGAATTGTTGACAGGTACAAAATTGCCGGAATGGCGACAACCGCATTATTGGTGATTGACTTTGACAGTTGACAATTTAATAATGATTTGCTATAACTTACGAGAATAAAATTGTTGGGAGGAAAAATAATGCTTAAAAAAATTGATGGTCTTCAAGAGAAAATAAAATCATTTGCAAAATCTCACAAAAATCTTTATGTAACCCTTGATTCCGAACAATTACGGGGGGGGGGGGG
>CAJOHI010000033.1:18291-28004 GCA_905234365.1 uncultured Selenomonadaceae bacterium
TTGAAATTTTCTCAATAGATCCAATAGAGCCATCAGATCAATTAAATATTTTAGGCATTCCAATTTACTTTGATTTTCCTAAATTTATAAGCAAATTTAAGTCTGATGAAGGTTTCTTCCTTTTGACAGATAAAGCTTTTCCTACAAACATCTCTAAAGTGAACTTTAAATACGGAGACTTTAATATCGAGGTAGATACATTTTTAATTACACTCTCAGAATTAAATTTATTAAAGTCTGTAATAGGAAATAAAGTTTGTTTTTTAATGCCAATATATCCACCTCATTATCAACTTGCAAAAATTTTTTTGGAATCATTCAGAAAATATTCGATGGACAAGCAAGCGGATGTCGCTCTCATCTTCACAAATGAAGAAGAACAAAAATTATGGGGCAAAGATGGAGACTTTCAATTAGTTATCCCTTCAAAATTGCGTATGTTTTTTTTGAGTAAAGCAATAGTAAGCATTAAAAAATTTTGGGCTTGTAATGAATTGAGAAATGTTTATGATTACATAATAACTCTTGATGCAGAAACTGTTATCATCAAAAATATTGATCTCTATAAAGTATGCCAAAATTATTTCTCAAACAAAATATTGTTGGGTAATCATTATCCGCCAAATGGAGACTTAGAATTTATAAAAGACAGTTGTAAACGGTTTTTTAAAACCGAAAGAGCTCAAAAAATACTCAGCAGTCCTCTTTATCTTTGGTTTAATCAACCTTGTATATATAAAACAGACACATTGAAATCTTTCTTTGATATAACTGGTATGAAATACGAAATAAGGTTTTTGTCATTTTATGATTTTGAATACTATATTTATATGTATTACTTAATTTTGTATCATGATTTCAAAGTTAAAAATATGAATGTTATTACAAATGTAGGTGCTTGTGAATCTTTTGAAGTATTGGCTTATGACTCCATTGAAAATGTAAAACGTTTGCCGATTTATATGTGTACTTATAAAATGTATAATTTTTTTAATTCAGAGAATGTTTTTATGATAATTCACTTGGATCGTGGTTAATTTAAGGAGGCAAAATTAAATAATGAAATTTCAAGAACTCGTCTTGGCACTTCAAAAATTTTGGTCAGATCAAGGCTGTATTTTAGCAGAACCTTACGACGTAGAGAAAGGCGCCGGCACAATGAATCCATTTACATTTTTGCGTGTACTTGGACCGGAACCTTGGAACGTGGCTTATGTTGAACCTTCGCGCAGACCTGCTGACGGTCGCTATGGTGACAATCCGAACAGACTGTATCAACATCATCAGTTACAACTTATCATGAAACCTTCACCGGATAACATTCAAGAACTCTACCTTGACTCACTTGCGGCGATCGGCATTGAAGCTAAAAAGCATGATATTCGTTTTGTTGAGGATAACTGGGAATCGCCGACACTCGGAGCTTGGGGACTTGGCTGGGAAGTTTGGCTTGACGGTATGGAAATTACTCAATTTACTTATTTCCAGCAGGTTGGCAGTCAAGATGTTAAACCGGTTGCCGTTGAAATAACTTACGGACTTGAACGACTTGCAATGTACATTCAAGGTGTTGAAAACGTTTACGATGTCAAATGGACAGACGATGTAACTTATGGTGATATTTTTCATCAAAATGAGTTTGAGCAGTCAAGTTATTCTTTTGATTTGTCTGATGAAACTTTGCTTTTTGACTTGTTTGAAAAGTATGAGGCAGAAGCCGTAAGAATTATTAAATTAGGCTACGTTCATCCGGCTTATGATTATGTTTTGAAGTGTTCGCATACTTTTAATCTTCTCGACGCAAGAGGTGCAATCAGCGTCAGTGAGCGTACTGCTTTTATTGGACGTGTTCGCAAGCTTGCCAGAATGTGTGCAGAATGTTACTTAAAACAACGTGAAGAACTTGGATATCCTATGCTCAAAAAATCTGCGGAGGTGGTCAAAGAATGAAAAATCTTTTACTTGAAATTGGTACAGAAGAAATTCCGGCACATGCAATGCCAAATATTTTATCACAGTTGAAAACACTTGCAGAAACAGCATTTAAAGATGCAAGAATTAATTTTGGTGAAGTCAAAACTCTTGGCACGCCACGCAGATTGGCACTTTTAATAAGTGATGTTGACGAACAACAGGCAGACATTTCCGAAGAAAAACGCGGACCATCAGCCAAAATTGCTTTCGACGCGGAAGGTAAACCATCTAAAGCCGCAATCGGTTTTGCTCGCGGTCAGAAAATTAATCCTAATGATTTAATAACTCGCGACGGTTATGTTTACGCTATTGTTCACGAAAAAGGTCAGGAAACTTCAAAACTTCTTGAAAAAATTCTGCCTAAAATCATTTGTGATTTGAGTTTTCCGAATAATATGCGCTGGAGTGATTTAGATTTTAAATTTATTCGTCCATTGCGCTGGATTGTTGCGCTTTTCGGCGAAGAAATTATTCCATTTGAGGTTGCAAAAGTTCAATCCGGAAGAAAATCACGTGGTCACAGATTTTTAGGTAGTGGTGAATTTGAAATTGCCAGCGCTACAGATTATATTAAATCTTGTGAAAGTGAATTTGTCATTGTAAATCAAGAACAGCGCCGCTCAATGATTGTTGCCGAAATTGAGGCAGTTGCTAAAGAGTGCGGTGGCAAGGCTGAAATTACTGACGATTTACTCGAAGAAGTTCTTTACCTTGTTGAATATCCTACAGCACTTGCCGGTAAATTCGACACGGAATATTTAAAACTGCCTGCAGAAGCTGTCATTACGCCAATGAGAGATCATCAACGTTATTTTCCTGTCAAGACATTTGAAGGCAAATTAATGCCGCTGTTCATTACAATTCGTAACGGTGGTCGTGAATATCTTGACATTGTGCAACACGGCAACGAAAGAGTTTTGAAGGCAAGACTTGAAGATGCACAATTCTTTTTCAACGAAGATCGTAAAAAGTCATTAGAACAACATCGCGACAAGCTGAAAACCGTTGTTTTCCAGGAAGGTCTCGGCTCAATCTTTGAGAAAACCGAACGCCTTCAAAAACTGTCAGCATTAATTGCCGATTTACTTGGTGTTGAACCGGAAGATAAGAGCAATACAATTAGAGCGGCACAGCTTTCAAAGGCTGATTTAGTGACAGGTATGGTTACGGAATTTACCGAATTGCAAGGCATTATGGGTCGTGAATACGCCAAACTTGACGGTGAGGATTCCGCAGTTTCAGTGGCGATTGATGAACATTACATGCCGAGATTTGCCGGTGATAATCAACCTAAAACTACGGCCGGCAGGATTTTAAGTTTAGCAGACAAAATTGATAATATCGTTGCAACTTTCAGTCGTGGTTTAATTCCAACCGGTTCGCAGGATCCGTTTGCACTCAGGAGACAGGCACTCGGCATTGTGAATACTTTGATTGAAGCGAAATGGTCACTTTCTTTGAGCAAGATTGTTGATGAATCTATGACTTTGCTTAAAATTACCGACGAAGTTGGCCGCGAAAAACTCCAAAAAGAAGTTGCAGATTTTATGCGTCTCAGAGTAAAAAATATTCTTTCTGATTCGGTGCGTTATGATGTAATTGACGCGGTTATTGATGACGTTGACGACCTCTACAGCGTCACTTTGAAAGCTGCAGCACTTTCTGACTTTTTAAAAACTGCTGACTCAACAAAAACCATTCAATCATTTGTGCGCGTTGGTAATCTCGCGAAAAAAGCGGAATCAACAGAACTTGATGCTTCCGTTTTGAATGTCGAAGCTGAAATCACGCTTTATAAGGCATTTGAAGCAATTAAAGTTGTTTCCGAAGAACTTATTAGCAAAAATGATTTTTCCGGTACTCTCGAAGCGCTCAAAAAACTTTCGTCACCGATAGATTCTTTCTTTGATTCAGTAATGGTTATGGACGAAAATTTAAAGATTCGTAACAGCAGACTTGCACTCCTCAAAATTATTGACAATTTAATTTATAAAGTTGCTAATTTTAGTAAAATAGTTTTATGATTTTTTTATGAAAGTAGCAGGAATTATTTTTACTGCGGCGAATGTTAAAAATAAATAGTTGTAAATATGACTCAAGTGAGGAGTTTTTGATAAAGGAAGATAATTTATGATTACAGAAACGAGTGAATTAATACGAGAAGAATCTCCGCTCTTAAAGATTCGGACGTATTTTGATGCACTGCAAAAGACCGTGCCGCGAACTTATGTTTTTGTTGCCGATCTTAAAGATAATGTAGTGCTGTTGTCCGATAATTTTGTCAGTGATTTTCAATTTCCTTCAAATGTCGTTGACGATTTTAAAAGTCGTTTGATGTCAGTAGTTCATTATGATGATATTGAACGCTTTGAAGAAGGTATCAAGAAAAATTTTGTAAAAGGTACCGGCGATGGCGATCACGATTTTGAATACCGTTTTTGTCTGCCAAGCGGTGAATACGTTTGGATGAGTTGTCACGGCTCAATAGGCAGAAACGAAAACGGCGAACCTAATATTTGGTCCGGTATGATTGTTCGTATGGACTTAATTCTAAATGCTGACGGTGTGACCGGATTATTAAATCGCCATTCATTTGATGAAGCATTGCAAAAAGAATTAAAAAGCTCTCCGGATTCTCATGGCGCCGTTATTGTCATAGGGCTTGATAACTTCCACATTATCAACGAAACTTATGGTCATCAATTCGGCGATATTGCCTTAAAACAAATTGCACAAAATATAACCGACGTATTGCCGCCGGATATTCGTCTTTATAAATTTGACGGTTACATGTTCGGTTTGTTTATGCCTTACGGTATGCCGGAAGAAATTGAAATTATTTTTTCCAGCGTTCAGTTATGTATGCGCGAAATTCGCAATGTTGAAGATACAATTTACTGCACAGCTTCTGCCGGTGCTGCTTTCTATCCAACTGATGCGTCAGATGATGTTACTCTTTTAAGATATGCGGAAGTTGCACTGGAAATTGCAAGGCAGAAAGGTCGCGATCAAATTTCCTTCTTTAGCAAAGAAACTTACGATCGTTGGCGCTATGATATTGGCATGATGAATTTAATGCAAAACAGCATTGCTAGAGGTTGTGAAGATTTCTTTTTATGCTATCAACCGCAAGTTGACGCTAAAGACGGTCATTTAATCGGTGCTGAAGCTCTTTTGCGCTGGTATGATAAAGACGGCAGCGTTGTCGCACCAATGCAATTTATACCTATGCTTGAAAAATCGCGTATGATTATTCCGGTTGGTCACTGGATTATTGAAAATGCTGTCTCAACGGCAAAAAAGTGGCAGGAATATATGCCTGATTTCCAAATGAGCATAAATATTTCACTTTATCAACTTGAAGAACATATGTTCTTTCCTTTTGTGCAGGATTGCATTGAACGTCATCAAATTGATCCGACTACAATCACGTTTGAATTGACAGAAAGTCAGAGTGTATATGACTGGGAATATGTCAACAAGCAATTTTCCAATTTTCATGAACTTGGAATACAAATTGCAATGGACGACTTCGGAACAGGTTATTCATCTCTCGGCTTTTTGAAAAATTTTGAATGTAATATTATAAAAATTGACCGTGTCTTTGTGCAGGATATTCTCAAAAGTGATTTTGACAGAAATTTAGTTAAGTATACAATCAAACTTTGCCACTCGATTGGAATGAAGGTTTGCATTGAAGGCGTTGAGGAAGAAAAGGCTTATATTTTCCTGCGTGACGAATGTAAGGCGGATTATATTCAAGGATTCTTCTTCGGCTATCCTGAAATGGAAGATGTATTCCTTCGCAGATTAAAAAAATGAACGTAAAATAATATAGCCGACAGCTCGCAAGGCTGCCGGTTTTTTATTTCAATTCGTATGTAAAAAAATATTATAACATAAAAAAAGGAGATTTTCAATCTTTATTGAATATATATTTTACGGAGGTTGAGGAAAATGTTTGAGAAGGAAGAACTTAATGAATTTGTTTCTAAAGTTCGTGAAAGCTCAGATATTTTCAATGTCGTTTCAAGATATGTATCACTCAAAAGAAAAGGCAATGAATATTGGGGCTGTTGTCCGTTTCACAGTGAAAAAACACCTTCATTTAAGGTGAGTCCGGAAAAAGGTTTTTTTTATTGTTTTGGCTGTCATGTCGGCGGTAATGTCTTCAAATTTCTTTCAATGGCTGAAAATATTAATTATTTTGAAGCTGTAAAACTTCAAGCGGAACGATTGGGAATACCGCTGCCAAGTTCCAAAGAAAATAAGTCACCTGAACAAATCAAAAGGGAACAAGACGAAAAAAGTCTTATAAATGTCAACACGCTTGCTAAAGATTTTTTCCATAGTTGTTTGATAAATACGCCATATGGTGAAGTTGGCAGGAAATATTTGGAATCGCGTGGAATAAGTAAGGAAATTATTGAGGATTTTGAGCTTGGCTTCTCACCGGATTCTTGGGACTCTCTTTCAAAAGCACTTATCAGCAAAAAGAATCAAACGCCGGAATTGTTAATTATGGCTGGTTTGGTTTCTCCGAAAAAGAGCGGTGGAGTTTATGACAAGTTTAGAAATAGGATTATAATTCCAATAGCTGATTTATATGGACGCATAGTAGCTTTTGGTGGTCGTATTCTTGAGGAAAAAAAGCCTAGCAATTCGAGTGATTATGTTGAACCTAAATATTTAAATTCGCCTGAAACTCTAGTATTTAATAAAAAAAATCTTCTTTTTGGACTTAATCGCGCAACTCAAGAAATCATAAAAAGCAACTATGTCATAGTGGTTGAAGGCTATATGGACGCAATTTCCGTAGCAAGTGCCGGGATTAAAAATGTCGTTGCTTCTTTAGGCACTGCTTTTACTGAGGAACAAGCTAAACTTTTACTCCGGTATACCAAAAAAATTTTTTTCTGTTATGACAGTGATGAGGCTGGACAAAAGGCAACTTTAAGGGCACTTTCAATAGTTCTCAATGCAGGTGCCGAAGTTAAAATTATTCTTATACCTGACGGAAAAGATCCTGACGAGTACATACGAAAGCACGGTATTGAGGAATTTAAAAAACTCATATCAAAAGCAGCAGGATTAGTTGACTATCGCATAAACTACGTACTTTCACATACTGAACATACAAGCCTTGAAGGCAAAGTAAATGCACTTAGACAAATTTTGCCAATAATCATAGAAATAAAAGATATGGCGATGAAAACCGAATATTGTAAACGGGTATCCGCAATGCTGTTAATTGAATATGATGCTGTAATTGCCGAAATGCGAAAATTGTCAGATAAACAAAATTTTTCACAGCAGCAAATGCCTGTAATAAAAAATGAATCAAAAATTAAAAAATTACAGGTTGAGGATAGAGCAATTCCGGTTGCAGAACGAATCATATTGAAAATGGCATGGCATGAAACCGGCATGTTGCAATATGCCTTATCATTCTTTCCAAAAAGAGTATTTACGAAAGTTCACCAAGAAATAATAGATTATCTTAATCGCTGCATAGAATTGGAGCGCTCGCCTGATGATATAACTGCAGAAGAAGAATTAAGTTCGGAAGCAATGGCAGAGGTCTCAAAATTCTTATTGGAAAATGAAAATATTTCCGAAGAAGAAAAAATTCAAGCATACAAGGATTCAATTCAAACAGTCAAAATAGGATGGATCAAGTTAAAATATGTAGAACTTGTAGAAGAAATAAAAAAAATATCCGCAGAAGATGTTGATTATACAAATAATCCTGAGTATAAAGAAAAAATGGAAAAGTGTCTTAAAATAAAAAAAGAGTTAGATTTAGTTAAAAATTAGGAATAAAAATTTTCAAAGAAATTCATAATTTTTAATTATTGTATAGGGGGCCGCCGTATGAAAAAAGAAAGTAAAAGAATGAATTTGCTTGAGGACAACTTAATAAGTAACCGTAGCTCCCAAATAGTGGCTGATTTGTTGAGAAAAGGGCAGCTTAACGGCGGAACATTGACTTATGGAGAATTAGTCGAAGCACTTCAAAAGCAGGATTTATCACCTGACGATATTGAGGAATTATACGAAACTTTTAGTCAAACCGGTATAGAAATTGTCGATATAGACGATGACATTGATGTTAGCGAAGATGACGATGAAGTTAATGGCACGATAATTGAGGACAGTGAGAGTTCTTCAGATACGGAGCTTATCAATGAATCAGAAGCCGAAGAAGTATCAGCCGAAGAAAGTATGGATACGATCGCAGCCGGCAAGAAAACTGACGAAGTTGAAGTTGATTTAAGCGTACCGGAAGGCGTAACTATTGATGATCCGGTTAGAATGTATCTTAAAGAAATAGGTAGAGTTCCTCTTTTAACGGCACAAGAAGAAGTCGAACTTGCTAAACAAATGGAAGCCGGAGACGAAGAAGCTCAAAAGCGTCTTGCCGAAGCTAATTTAAGACTTGTCGTCAGTATTGCAAAAAGATACGTTGGACGCGGAATGTTATTCTTAGACCTGATTCAAGAAGGCAATCTTGGTTTAATCAAAGCCGTTGAAAAATTTGACTATAATAAAGGTTATAAATTCAGCACTTATGCTACCTGGTGGATTCGACAGGCAATTACACGCGCTATTGCAGATCAAGCAAGGACAATTCGCATACCTGTTCACATGGTAGAAACGATTAACAAACTGATTCGCGTATCTCGAAACTTACTGCAAGAGCTTGGACGTGATCCGACAGCAGAAGAAATTGCGGTTGAGATGGGTATAAGTGTTGACAGAGTTCGTGAAATTATGAAAATCGCTCAAGAACCGGTATCACTTGAAACGCCAATCGGTGAAGAGGAAGATAGCCATTTAGGTGATTTCATTGAGGACCAAGATGCACTTGCACCGGCAGATCAAGCCTCATTCTTGCTCCTTAAAGAACAACTTGAAGAAGTACTTTCAACATTGACGCCGAGAGAGATGAGAGTTTTAAGATTGAGATTCGGTCTTGACGACGGCAGAGCAAGAACTCTTGAAGAAGTTGGACAAAGTTTCGGCGTCACTCGTGAGCGAATCCGCCAAATTGAGGCAAAGGCATTGCGAAAACTTCGACATCCTTCACGCAGTAAAAAGCTCAAAGATTTTCTGGACTAATATAAACAAAATAGCCGATACAATTCAAAATGTTGTACCGGTTATTTTTTTGCATTACCACCTTAATTTACGTTTCCATACAGCTAAATCTTTTTCATTAAGCGGCAAATCTATTGATTGACCATTGTCATAATAAAATCTTATTCTGATCGAATCAGCACTTAAAATCGTCTTTAAACTTGCTTTTGGAAATTCTATAAAGAGTTTATTTTCGCTTTTAAATCTGTCACCACTCATCGGCGGCGGTGTATGCTTAGTCATTGCGCGAATATCCCAAGGTGCGCCATCAGTAAACAAAATTATTTTAGGCAAAAATTCAGCTTTATCGTATCTATAATCCCAAATTGAAAGCACAGCACCTTCAACAAAACCGTCGCCATCACGAGAAACATTAAATTCTATAGTCGCATAATCGGATAAACTATCAGCGCTCCTGTGGTCGTAATGCCAAGTATAAGATAAACCGAAAACGCCAACAAGCATTAGTAAAAGTCCTAATAATATTATCAATCTTTGCACTGAGTCTTTCACTCCTGCTCAAAATATATGTAATTAATATGAATATATTATATACCACGATTAAGCGATTGACAATATCAAGGTTTATCTTGCTTTTG
>CAJOHI010000034.1 GCA_905234365.1 uncultured Selenomonadaceae bacterium
CGTTTCATAATATTGACATCACCACGAACAAATGGATTTAAAACCTTATCGACGTTGAAAGTTTGCAGACCTTGAGGGTGATAGGCCATGTCAATGGTGAATGGTGCTGAATTTTCTCTGTCTTGACCGTCATCAATTATAATTTTGCCGAGAATTTTGGAGAGTGGCTTTGCGGATTTAACTTCAGCTTTCATTGCAATTTTAAGTGTCTGCGAAAATCCGTATTCATCACCTTCGCCAATTCTTGCGTTGAGTTCCTTAACGTTTATAATTTCGTCCATTTTTGCATAAATCGGTGCATTAAGACTATTTAACTTTTTTGCAAGAGCACGCTTGAGCGCTTTATTATAATCTTCAAAACCTTTAACATTTACAATTCGCCAGCCATTTTCCTTGCCACTCAGTCGTTCTAAATCCAATTCCAACTCAAAACTGAATTTAAGAGACGTATTACGAAAATATACAATAGCAGTAGCGGTGTTGCCTGTGATAATCGGTTTGCTGATGTTTTCAATAATGCAAGAAGTCATTTCAGAATGTTTAAGCCAACGTTGTGCATTTGTCTGCAATGGATTCGGAAAGGTTATCTTGCTGCTTGTAATATATTCATCAATGGCATTTTTAGTAACGTTTATAAAATCCGGCTTAATTTCGTTATTGTAAACTTCGGCAACTTGCTGCACTGAATAGGCGGTTTTGTCTTCTTCCATTTTTTCGAGAAGGATTTCATCAGCAGCAGTATCAAGAATTTTATCAACATCAACGAGTTTATGAAATTCTTCAACGTTGCGACTGTTAATTGTATTTCGGATTACGTTAATGGAATTTGCCGGTGCCTTCTTGATTTGAGCATAGCCAATAAGACCGCCAATAGCACCTGCAACAATCAAAACAAAAATTATAATAAACCACTTTTTCATAAAAACTCTCTTTCTAAAAATAAATAAATTTAAATATTAAAATAACAGTTATATTGAAACTATTTATTAACATTTTTAATATTATATGTCCTTTGAATTTTACCTGCTTTATTAATGATTTTTTAAAACTTCTTGCCTAAAAATAAAAAATCCTTGACTTCTCAAAAAGAGTGCCAAAGGAAATTTTTTATTGCGATTTTTAAATTTTAAAATTATTTTTATCACGTTGAATTCTATGTTCCTTGTAAAGATGTCCAAGTGCACGCTTAAATGCTGCCTTGCTGATTTTAAATCTTTGATAGATAACTTCCGGCGATAATTTTTCGCTAATCGTGCCGCCATTCTCCTGCATGAATTGCAAAATTTTTTCCGCGTCACTCAATAACGCCTTTTCTTTCTGTTCACGCAGCGAAGCATCAATTCTTCCGTCATCTCTGACAAAAGTTACTCTCGCTGTAACTTCTTGACCAATCTTAATTTGATTAGGAATTTCTTTCGCAGCAATAAAAACTATATAACGCTGTGAACTCAACATAAAGGCGCCGGCATCAGTGATATTAAAAATTGAACCTGTCACCTTATCGCCGCGTTTAATTTCTTCTGCTGAAGCAGGTTTTGAGGCACGCCGCATTTCGTCAGAAACGTTCATGCTCATGCAAAGGCGGCCGGATTTATCAGTATAGAGTTTTGCCCAAATGGTGTCTCCAATTTCAGGTCGTCCAATCATTTCACGGAACGGCATAAATATTCCACGTTCGGCTCCAACTTCTAAAAAGGCGCCATCTTCACTCGTGTTGATAACTTTGACTCTTGCAATTTGTCCTTCGTTCATTTGAGGTACACGCATACTTGCCGTCAATCGCTTTTTCGGATCGAGGTATAAAAACACTTTGACTTCATCGCCGATATTGACCTCTGATGTTTGCTGCGTCTTATGCAATAAAATATCGTCGGAAGTGTTGCCGGTTTCTGCGTCGAGAAATGCACCTAAGTCTGATTTTCTGACAACTTTCAATGTCACAACCGTCATTGGCTTCAATTTAATTTCAGATTTTGTTGACACTTGTGAATTTTTAATTTCTCTCATCGAATTAGTCCTCAAATTTTTTAATTTCAGCGTTGCTCCAGAGTTCCTCAAGCGCATAATATTCACGATTTACGTCTCTAAAAATATGAGCAACAATATCACCGTAGTCAAGGAGTATCCATTCGCCTTCTTGATAGCCTTCTTTGTGAATGAAGTGAACGTCAACTTTGTCCAATTCTTCCTCAATGTTGTCGGCAATCGCTCTGACTTGAGTTGCAGTAGCCGCCGAACAAATTACAAAATAATCCGTCGCAAACATTAGACCTTTCATATTCATTGTAATAATATCTTTTGCTTTCTTATCGCTTGCCGCCTTGCAAATTTTTTGCAGCATTTCATTAATATCCAAAATTATCACTCCAATTTTAAAATTTTATTATTATTCCATTTCCGAATCATCTGAATTGATCGTCTCCATATTTGGAAACAGTTCATTGATTTTTGCGTCAATCGCTGCATAATTCGGTTCCCAAATGCCGTCGTTGTCCTCAGTACCGGGCAACATGGTGGTCGTCGGCGGTTCACTGCTCATATGTCGCAAGACGTTAGCTAAATGAGCTGAATCGAAAAGTTCTGCGCTGGTTTCCATTCGATGTTGAAAAATTTCAGCAATCGCCGGCAATTTTGGTATAGTTTCAAGCTGTAAGACTTTTTCGTAAAGCGCTTTTATAAATTTCTGCTGTCTCTGAACTCTTCCAACGTCACCGAGTTTTTCACCTTTGAACCTTAAATATTTTTGCGCTTCATCACCGTCAAGATGTTGATAACCTTGCTCCAAATGAATTGATAAACCGGACTCAGGATCATCATAATTCATATCTTCTTCAACGTAAATGTCAAGGCCGCCGAGTACATTAATTAAATCGGCAAAGGTTTTCGTGTCAATCACAACGTATTGATGAATTGAAATTCCCAAAAGTTGCGAAACTTGACGCACCATTAAATTGGCACCACCCATTTGATACATGTTGCCAAGTCGACCGGCACCGGCTCCGGCACGAGTAACCCAAGTGTCACGTGGAATTGAAATAAGTCTTGAACGGCCAGTCTCATTTGAAAAACTCAATACTAAAATCGTATCAGCACTCGGATCAATATTTTCGCCGTCAGCGGCGCCTTCGTCAATACCTAAAATTAAAATATTTGTGTAACCGTCAAATCGAGGATTTGGGTTTCCTTGCCTTGCAGATTTTCTATCATTATAACCTTGATACATCATTTGAAATTCACTGACAAAATGACTGCCGACATTATAAGCGCCGAATCCTATAAATAAAACCGCCGAAGCAATCAGACCAAGCAAAATGATCATGAAAACGAGACGGAAAAATTTAATTCTCCGCCGTTTAGTTAATATTTTTCGTTTCTTTTCGATGTTTTCTTTAGTCTGATTAGCCATTGTCTTAAATTCGGAATTTGGAATGCTCAATTAGAATTTTTAGTTACTGCATCCAAAAATCCTTAATTCCTCATTAATAATTGATTTCGCGCTGTTACGGTATCATGATGAATAAGCGAATGTTTATGAACGATAAAAATTATTGATTCGCTAAGACCTTCTAAAATCATTTCGTCAAGTGCAGCCGTCTTTGCAAGTTCTCTGAGATGTTCGACGCCAGGATAATCTCGATGTGGTTCAATCATATCTGCAAAGTAAATTATTTTGTCAAGTGCTGTCATATCTCGACCGCCAACAGTATGGCGCCAAATTGCCTGTGCAATTTCTGAATCGTCAACGCCGTAAATTTCTTTAATCATCATTGCGCCAATGTATGAGTGCAGCAGAAGCGGTATTTTTTGCTCAATTTCGCCAATTTTAATTCCACGTTTAACTGCTTCGTCAGGAAGTTCATCATTTTCAAATTGTCGCGCACAGTCATGAAGAAGTCCGGCAATGTAAGCCTTATTTTCGTCAATATCAAATCGCCTTGCAAGTTTGACAGCAGTATCAGCAACTCCGATTGAATGAGCAAAGCGACTTTTTTTCAAGCGGCTTTGCAACACGCGTCTCATTTCGTCAATCGTCATTGTTATCATTATATAATCGTTCCTTCCTTATGTAAGCCTCAACAGTGTCAGGCACCAAATATCTGATTGAACGTCCACATTTAATTTTTTTGCGAATATCTGTTGAAGAAATTTCAATTTTAGGCGTTTCAACTCTCAAAATGTGACCCTTAGCTGATTTTCCAAAATCCGCTTCAATCGTCCTAATGTCAATATCAGTGCCTTCTCTCGTTGCCGCAATGAAATAACATTTCTCGATTAATTCCTGTGCATTGTGCCAAGTTGAAAGTTCTAATGCTGCGTCTGCTCCGAGAATGAAATAAAATTCCGTGCCGCTCTTGTATTGCCTTTTTAGAGTATCTATAGTATCAACTGCATAAGAAGGTCCGCTGCGTAAAATTTCAATGGTAGATACTCTGAATTTCGGGTGAAAACAAGTCGCAAGTACTGTCATTGCCAATCTGTGCTCTGATGAAATTATTTCACGGTCTTGCTTATGCGGTGGACGTGCTGAAGGTATGAACAGCACCTCATCTAAATTTAATGTGTCTCTGACTGCTTCGGCTGTCACCAAATGACCGTTATGAATTGGGTCGAATGTGCCGCCCATTATTCCAACTTTCATATGTTCACGCTTTCCAGTTTATAATCAAAATTTTTATCGTCGCTATAATTATCATTGTCGTTAAGATTATCAAAACTATCGCTTTTGAATAATCAATTAAATCGTGTTTGCCTTTCGGTGTCTGCGAATAATTTTTTAAGGCTCTCAAATAATGCCACATTATCTGACTTGTCCTTCGCCATAAATGAGATATTTAGTTGTCGTTAATGCCTCAAGACCCATTGGACCACGTGCGTGCATTTTTTGCGTACTGATTCCAATTTCAGCACCGAAGCCAAATTCAAAACCGTCAGTGAACCTCGTTGAAGCATTAACGTAAACTGCAGCCGCATCAACTTCTTGTAAAAATTTATGAGCGCTCATAATGTCTTGAGTGATGATTGAATCTGAATGTTCGGTATTATATTTATTAATATGTTCAATCGCTGAATCAACACCGTCAACAATCTTAATTGACAAAATCAAGTCATTATATTCTGTTGCCCAATCTTCCTCAGTTGCCGCTTTCATATCTGGACAAATTTTAAGGCAGCGTTCACAACCGCGAAGTTCAACATCTCTTTTTTCGAGTGCCGTTTTAACCATTGGCAGGAATTGTTCAGCGATATCCTTATGGATTAACAAAGTTTCCATAGCATTACAAACCGAAGGTCGCGAAGTTTTAGCATTAATGGCAATATTGAGTGCCATTTCCAAATTCGCTGACTTATCAACAAATTCGTGACAAATGCCGGTACCAGTTTCAATGACATTAACACTGCTGTTTTCAACGACTCTATTAATGAGTCCGGCGCCGCCACGAGGTATAATAATGTCAATGATTCCGCGAAGTTTGCACATCATTATAACGGCGTCACGATCAATAATGTCAATGAATTGAATTGCACCTTCAGGTATACCAACACTGTAAGCCGCATTTTGAAGTATTTCAACAATCTGCTTATTGGAATTTATCGCCTCTTTGCCGCCACGAAGTACACAAGCATTGCCACTTTTCAAACAGAGTGCCACAGCGTCAACTGTAACATTTGGACGAGCTTCATAAATGATACCAATTACGCCAAACGGAACTCTGACGCGGCGAATTTCCAATCCATTCGGTCGCTTAACGTACATATCACCTGTTCCAATCGGATCCGGCAATGCCGCCGTTTGTCTTAGACCTTCAGCCATATCTGAAATTCTCTTATCATTGAGAGTCAATCTGTCAATGTAAGATTTTTTGACGCCTTTAGCCTTCGCTGTTTCAATGTCAATCATATTTGCGTTAAGAATTTCTTCCTTGCGTCTTTCAAGTTCACTTGCCATTTTTAAAAGTGCATCATTTTTTATAACAGTTGACAGCGTTGCAAGTTTAGCGCTAGCCTTTTTTGCCATTCTTGCACGTTTTTCGATAGCTTGTTTTATTTCCGTCATTTTGATAACCTCCTTGATTCTTTCAAATAATTTTCATTCACGATGAGCAGGAAAAATCGTTCCAATCTTTTCACCTTGTAAACAACGCCTCAATGCTCCAATTTCTGAACCTTGAATAATTAATGTCGTTATTCCTGCTGCAAGTGCTTTTTTCGCTGCTTGAATTTTTGTAAACATGCCGCCAGTTCCTAACTTCGTTCCTGCACCACCGGCAAGTGCTTCAATTTCCGGTGTAATTTCGTTAATTTCGTCAATGAGTTTTGCTTGTGAATTAGTTTTAGGATTGCTGTTATAAACACCGTCAATATCTGTCAAAATAATCAAAACATCAGCGTCGATCATTGTCGCTACCAGCGCTGACAAATTGTCATTATCGCCAATTCTGATTTCATCTGTTGCGACGGCGTCATTTTCGTTGATAACCGGTATTACACCCATTTTTAAAATCGCCATTAAAGAGTTACGAGAATTTTCCCTTGCATGTGCATCAATCGTATCGTTTCCGGTTAATAAAAGCTGCGCCATTGTCTTGCCGTATTCCGCAAAAAATTTTTCGTAAATGTGCATTAAAACGCCTTGACCAATCGCTGCAAGAGCCTGATTTTCTGGTACAGTATCCGGCTTGGCAGGCAGACCCATTCGACCAATGCCGGCGGCGATTGCACCACTCGATACAAAAATTATTTCCTTGCCGGAGTTGTGTAAATCCGCAATGTCACGAATTAAATGATCTATTCTCGATAGGTTTAACTTTTTCGTTTCAGGATAAGCAAGTGTACTTGTACCGACTTTTATAACGATGCGATGTGCATTTTTTAATTTTAATCGTGCGTTGCTCAATGGTCTCGCCTCCAAAAATTAAAATCTCCATAAATATTTCATTTGCTTTCATTATATATTCATATTCAAAATTATGCAAGTTACTTTTACAGTTTTTTTACATAAAAATAAAAAAATTTTTACAATCAAAGTTATAATTTGACTTATTAAAGTCGGCACGGTATAATTTTAAAAAAATGATTTTGATAATCTCACAAATTGAAAGCAGGTGATTTTCATGCCGATAAAGATGGTCACGATGACGCCTAAAAATTCGGCCTTTGAAACCTTTACTGATAACAACGCAAAAATTAATAATCAAAAGGTTCCTTCGTTTGAAAGTGAACTTGCCGAGCAGCAAGACGAAGGTGTAACTCGTGAGCAAATGGAAGAATTGCTCAAACAAATTGACGAGCAAGCGTTAAAATTATCTAAAACTCCAACTTATGACGAACTCAAGGCGTATAGAACACTTATAAAAAATTTTGTTGGTACGGCAGTTTCAATGATGTATGAATTGCATACGCAAGCCGGCTGGGATAGAATGGGTCGTCAAAGAGTTTATACTACTGTTCGCAAGGTTGATAAAAAACTTGAAGAAATGGCCGAAAAAATTCGACTTGGACACGCTGAACAACTTGACGTTATTGCAAGTCATGATGCGATTCGTGGCATGCTCGTTGATTTGTACATGTAATTTATGGAGAAAATTAATTGGTCTGACATTATTGGTCACAAGGAAAAAGTTACACAAATTCGCGAAATGATTAAAGCCGGACAATTTCCAAATTCTGTTATATTCTCCGGTGCTGCTGGAATTGGCAAGCGAAAAATTGCTGAAATTGCAGCAATGTCAATACTTTGTGAGAGTGATAATTCGCCTTGCGGTCATTGTAATTCTTGTCGTACTTTTATTGCTGAATCGCATCCTGATTTTTATTATCTTGAGCCGGACAGGTCTAAAGCCAATCCGATAATTAGAATCGAACAAATCCGCAATTTGCAAAAAGAAGTTTCATTAATGCCGGTACTTTCAAATCAGCGAATGGTCATAATAAATGACGCGGAATACATGAACAGTGCCGCACAAAATTGCCTTTTAAAGACGATTGAGGAACCGCAAGGACAATCCAAATTCATTTTAATTACTGCCAATCGGAGCCGCTTGCTGATGACAATTCGTTCACGCTGTATTATAATTAATTTTGAGCGTTTGACGGAAACAGATGTTAAACTTGGTTTGGAAGCACAAAATATAGATAACGCAGCGAAAATTGCCGTAATTTCTAATGGCAGTCTTGGCGAGGCAATTAAACTTGCAGCGAATGACGGTTTACAAATTCGTGAAGATGTATTGAAGTTTATTGAAATGCTGGATAACTTGACGATTGAGGACATTTTCAGCAAAGGTTATACACTCTCAACACAATTTGAAAAGCCTAAGGAAAATTTCAAGGACTGGCTTATAAATTTTCAAAAATTCCTGCGAGACTTGTTAATAATTTCGGATAATAATATTGACAAAGAATTTTATTATAATCGCGACTTGAAGTCTCGGCTGATTAAACTAAATAGTAAATTTGAAGATTCCATTATATTTGATATGCTGCATGAATCGACGGAAATTCAACGGCGGCTAAATTCAAATGCAAATTTAGAGCTTTTAATTGAAAGTTTTTTTATTAAACTTAAAAATATTATACGTGACAATAGAGAATTACCATTTTGATGTAAAGGTGGCATAATGTGCAAAAAGTTATTGGTGTAAGATTTAAAAAAGCAGGCAAAATTTTTTATTTTAATCCGGGTTTTGCGAATATTGATAAAGGCGATTCCGTAATTGTTGAGACGCCACGCGGTCTTGAATGTGGTCAAGTCGTGATATCGGCACGAGAAATTGCCAACGACAACATGAAAGTTGATTTAATTTATCGTAAAGCTACGGCTAACGATCTTGAAAGATTGGCAGAAAACCGCGAGAAGGAAAAAGAAGCTTTCGGTATATGTTTACAAAAAATTGCTGAACATGATTTGCCGATGAATTTAATCAGCGTTGAATATACTTTTGACGTAAACAAAATTATTTTTTCTTTCACGGCCGATGGTCGCGTTGATTTTCGTGAACTTGTCAAAGATTTAGCTTCCGTCTTTCGTACTCGTATTGAACTCAGACAAGTCGGTGTCAGAGACGAAGCTAAACTGCTTGGCGGTGTCGGCTGCTGCGGTCGTCCGTTGTGCTGTGCTTCATTTTTAGGCGACTTTGTGCCGGTTTCAATTCGTATGGCAAAAGAGCAAAATTTATCCTTGAATCCGGCTAAAATTTCCGGTATTTGTGGTCGATTGATGTGTTGTCTCAAATACGAGAGTGATTATTATTGCGAAAATTGTCAAAATGAACCAGTAGCAATTAAAGAACCTAAACTGGCAGATCGCGTCGTGGTTAATGAAGGCATAGGAAAGATTGTTTCACTTAACAAGCAGCGTCGGACGGCAACTATTATATTAGACAATTCTAAAACCGTGATTGAGTCTTGGGATAATATTTTTGAGGCTGAACCGGAAGACAAAGAAGTTAAAACTATCGTTGCAAGCGTAGTTGAAGAAAACAGCGTTGAGGAAACTACATCTTTTGAACCTTCGGAAAGCCAAGAAGATAAATTTCCTCGTTACAGCAAAAGGACACCAACAAGATCAAATTATCAGCCTAAAACAAATTTTTATCCTCAAAATAAATCGAATTTGCCGCCACAAAACAGAAGTTTTCAAAATCGTGACAATAGAGATTTTCGAGAAACAAGGGATAATCGTGAAAATTACGGAAGCAATCGCAATAATTACGATAGAGACAATCGCAAATTTCAGAAGCGTGACAGACGTAATGAAGATTATCAGCACAATAGGCGGCCTCGTCCACGTCGAAATTTTACAGATGACAATGACTAACGGGTAACTAGTGATGAGTGATTCAAAGTTAGAAGAAAATTCGTTTAGAATTGATGATTTGATGAAAAGCGGACGCAAAGTAATACAGAGTTCAAATGAGTTTTGTTTCTCAATGGACTCTGTTTTGCTTGCACATTTTCCAAAACTTAAAAGAAAATTTAAAGTTCTCGATTTAGGCACCGGAACCGGAGTAATTCCGCTGCTCATTGCTGACGAAGTGGCACAAGTTACGGCGATTGAATTAAATTCAACGATGGCGGAAATTGCAAGGCGAAACGTCGAATTAAACAATTTGAGCGATAAAATTTTTGTCATTGAAGGCGATTATAAAAATTTTCGTAAACATTTTAAGGCAGAGAGTTTTGATTTAGTGGTAGCGAATCCGCCATATAGAGCAATAGGCAGCGGCGCTGTAAATGAGATTGAAGGTGTTGCAACGGCTCGGCATGAGTTTACAGCAACGCTTGACGATGTAGTAACTGCAGCAAGATTTGTATTAAAATATCATGGAATATTTTGTATGATTCATATTTGTGAACGACTTTGCGAAATTGTTGACGTGTTACATAATCATCAATTTGAAATGAAACGCCTTAGATTAATTCAGCCGAAATTCTCAAAGTTGCCAAATTTAATGCTGCTCGAAGCAATGGTAGGCGGCGCAGCAGGTTCATTAAAGATTGAAAAGCCCTTGATCGTACATAACGAAGACGGCTCATATTCAGACGAAATCAATCTGATTTATGGTTTGTAAATATAAATTTCTTGATTAATTGTATAACATTTTAAATTTTTATTGACATACAATTTTGATTTTGCTATAATTTTTTTATTGATATATTTTTGTTGCGACCGGAGGAGTGGGCTTTTGTCCACTCTTTCAAATTGTATGAGTTTTTTGGAATTTTCAATGCTCATTAATATTACTAGGAGGAGGAAAATGTCTAAAATAGAAGAAAAAGTAGAAGCTATAATTAATGACAAATTGTTAAAACAACATAATGTGGAACTTGTTGATGTTGAATATGTCAAAGAACGTGACTGGTACTTGAGAGTATTTATTGACAAACCAGGCGGTATAGGCTTAGATGATTGTCAAAAATTTAGCGAAGCACTCGGAAAAATTCTTGATAGCAGCGATGATATAATAAATGGTGCCTATATATTGGAAGTTTCATCACCAGGTTTGGACAGGCTTCTAAAAAAAGAACGTGACTTTATTCGTGAACGTGGCAAAAAGGTAGATGTAACTTTTTATGCACCGTTTAATGGTGAAAAAATGATAACCGGCTTACTCAAGGAATATGATGGCAAATTCTTAACACTCGATGAGATTGATCCGATACCATTTGACAAAATTGCCTCTGTTCGTCTACACATTGAATTTTAATTAAGAATTTAGAATGTAGAATTAAGATTATTTGAAGCTCCGATTCATAATTCTAAATTAAATTGGAGGATTACATTTTGGTTAGTAAAAAGAATGTTCCAGAAACTGTAAATTTTCTGGAAGCGTTAAAGACATTATGTGCAGAACGCGATGTTTCAACAGATGTAATGTTTGACGCGATTGAAAAAGCATTAGATATGGCTTACAAGAAAAATTTTGATGCGGCTGAAAACGTAGAAGTCAATCTTGACCGTCAAAATGGAAATTATCATGTATACGCTCTTAAAGATGTTGTCGAAGATGTCACGGATCCTATCAGACAAATTAGTCTTGAGGCAGCACATCAAATAGAAGCCAAGTACGAACTCGGAGATGTTGCAAGAGTTGAAGTTACACCTAGAAATTTTGGAAGAATTGCAGCACAAGCAGCAAAACAGTTCGTTGTTCAAAAGATTCGCGAGATTGAACGCGGCATGCTCTATGATGAATTTAGCGGCAAAGAAAACGATATCGTCAGTGGTACCGTTGTAAGAGTTGATAATGGCAATAAAGTCATAATTGATATTGGCAAGGCTGAGGCAGTTTTATTGCCAACTGAACAAATTAACGCTGAGAGCTATAAGATTGGCGATCACATTAAGGCCTACATTGCCGAAGTCAAAAAAGACAATAAAGGTCCTCAAATTTATTTATCGCGAACTCATCCAGGTTTATTGAAACGACTTTTTGAATTAGAAGTGCCGGAAATTCAAGATGGTATCATTGAAATTAAATCTATGGTTCGTGAACCTGGTATGCGTTCAAAAGTTTCCGTTATCAGTAAAGACGAAAATATTGATCCTGTTGGAACTTGTATTGGCAATAAAGGCGTTCGTGTACAGGCAATCGTCAACGAAATTGGCGGCAATGAAAAAATTGATTTAATTAATTGGAATGCTAATCCGGGTATTTACATAGCAAATGCAATAAGTCCTGCAAAAGTCAAAAATGTATGGATAAATGAGTCCGAAAAGGTTGCTAGGGTCGTTGTTCCAAATAATCAGCTTTCTCTTGCTATTGGCAAAGAAGGACAAAATGCCAGATTAGCTGCAAAACTTACGGGCTGGAAGATTGATATAAAAAGTGTTGCTCAATCTAAGGAAATGGAATTGCCGGAAGGTATGACTTTGGTGCAACTTAAACCACCTAAACCGCCTAAGCCGCCTAAACCTAATACTGATAATAATAACAATATTGATAACAATAACGTAGATGGCGTTGTAAAAAAGAAAAAGAAAAAAAAGAAGAAAAAAAAGCGTTCTCAACAGCAGCAGGAACAACCTCAACAACAGCAAGAACAACCTCAACAGCAGCAGGAACAACCTCAACAACAACAGGAACAACCTCAATAACAGTAGCAGGAATGATTGAAATCTTTGGAGACAATAACTTATGTCATCAAATAAATCTGATAAAAAAATCATAGAGCAACGGACTTGCGTAGGCTGTCGAAAAGTACAACATAAAAGTAAAATGATTCGCGTAGTAAAATCGCCAACCAAAGAAATTTTTGTTGATTTAACAGGAAAAGCACAAGGACGAGGCGCATATATTTGCAAAGATATTAAATGCTTAAATGCTGCATTAAAACGAAGGCAATTTGAACGCGTTTTTAAAACCAAAGTACCTTCTGAGGTTTATGATAAAATTCAATATTCAATGTTTAATGTGTAATTGGTAATGTGTAATGGGCAATTAATTATATTAGCTGTACAATTTTTTGATTAAACTTGTTGTTAATAATTATCAATTAGACATTATCAATTTACCAATTCAATTCGGGGGTGGATATATGTCGAAAACCCAAAAGTATAGGATATTTGAACTTGCCAAAGAACTAAACCAGGATAGTAAACTTTTGGTGGACTTCTTAAAGAAAAACAAGATTAAGGTTGCCAATCATTTTAGTGCAATCAGTGAAGAAGCATATGAACTTGTAAAGAGTTCATTTACCAAAAGACCTAAATCGCCTGAACCTAAAGAGGACAATAAACCTATGCCTAGACCTGCGGCACAATCTCAATCTGTACAAGACTCTCAAAACTCAAAGAATGACAAATCAAATCGTGATAATCATCGACCAAGATATAGGCGCAATCGTCCTAATCAGTCGGAGGCAGAGGCACAGACGCAACAAGGTCAAAGACAAACAGCCGCTCCTCAAGATTCTCAAAATTTGCAGTCTGTTCAAAATGAGGTTAAACCTCGTCAGGATAGACAGGATCGTCAAGGACAAGACCGACGCCGTGATAATCGTGACGGAAGAAAAGAAATGCGCGACAATCGTAACGAGCGCAATTTTGAAAACAGAAATCGAAGCGAAAGAACTAATCGTGAAGATAGAGCAGAACGCTCAGAGAGATTTGAACGTGGTGAACGTCAAGACCGCAGTGAACGTTTTGAACGCAGCAACGAGCGCGGTTCTGAACGCGGCGGTGGACATCACGGAAATGTAAAAGACGGCTCAAGACGCGAACACGAAGGACGTAGCGAACGTTCCAACAGAGATAATCGAGAAAATCGTCGTAATCGTGACAATGACGCTGAACGTTCTGAACGCTCTCAAGGTAAAGGCCACAATAATCAACGCAATGGCAAGGATTTTAAGGGTAATAATCAAAAAAATATTGTCAGCGGATATGTAAATAATCGTTTGCCAAAGAAAAAGAAAAATAAAGGTCAACCTGTTCACAAAGTTGAAATCGCAAGACCTACTCATATTAAAGTTGGCGAAATGATTATCGTTAAAGATTTGGCGAGCAAAATGAGTTGTACTGCTGCTGAAATCATAAAACAACTTATGAAAATGGGAGTTTTTGCCAGCATTAACCAGGAAATTGACTATGATACAGCAGCATTGGTTGCAAGTGAATTTGGCGTCACTGCTGAAGAACTGCCGCCGGAAGTAGATCCAACTTTAATTCCAGAAGTTGAAGACGATGAACGTGATTTGAAAATTAGACCGCCGGTTGTAACCGTTATGGGTCACGTCGATCACGGCAAGACCAGCCTTTTAGACATGATACGCAAAACTTCTGTCACAAAGAGTGAGGCAGGTGGTATCACTCAGCACATTGGCGCTTATCAAGTAATGTGTAAAGACAGAGAATCCGGCAAGGACAAGAAAATCGTATTTTTGGATACGCCTGGACATGAGGCCTTTACTGCTATGCGTGCTCGTGGTGCTCAAGTCACTGATATTGCCGTTTTAGTTGTTGCTGCTGATGATGGCGTAATGCCGCAGACGGTTGAAGCAATTAATCACGCTAAATCCGCAGGCGTTCCAATAATCGTTGCGATTAATAAAATTGATAAACCTGGTGCAAATCCGCAGCGCGTTAAACAAGAATTGATGGAACATGAACTCGTATCGGAAGATTACGGTGGCGATACGGTTATGGTTGAAGTTTCCGCTAAGAAAAATATCGGCATTAACGATTTACTGGAAATGATTTTACTTGTTGCTGATATGCAGGAACTTAGAGCAAATCCTAATCGTGAGGCTCGCGGCGTTATCATTGAGGCACAACTTGATAAAGGTCGTGGACCTGTAGCTACTGTCCTTGTACAGAATGGTACACTTAAAATTGGTGATTCAATCGTTGCCGGAAAGACACACGGCAAAGTCAGAGCAATGATTAACGATAGAGGCGATAGCGTCAAAAAAGCTGCTCCGTCAGTTCCGGTTGAAGTTTTAGGACTCAGTGACGTTCCGGCAGCAGGTGACATTTTGGCGGCTCTTGATGAAAAATTGGCAAAATCCATTGCAGAACATAGACAGGCAGCGGCAAGGACTGAGCTCATTCACAAGAAGAAAGTTTCACTTGATGATTTGTTCCAGCAAATTCAAGAAGGCTCAATTAAAGACCTTAACATTGTCATTAAAGCGGACGTGCAAGGTTCTATTGAGGCACTCGCAAATTCACTGCTGCAACTCAATAAAAATGACGAGGTTCGTGTCACAATCGTTCACAGCGGTGTTGGTGCTGTCAATGAATCAGATATTATGCTTGCTTCTGCGTCCAATGCCTTGATTATTGCTTTCAACGTTCGACCTGACAATAACGCTCGTCGACTTGCTGACACCGAAAATATTGACATTCGCACATATCGCGTTATTTATGATGCGATTGGTGATGTTAAAGCTGCAATGAGTGGACTTTTGGCACCTAAGTACAAGGAAGTCATTCAAGGTCGCGTTGAAATTCGTAAAGTTATGAAATTCTCAAAAGCTCTTGTAGCCGGTTCTTACGTTTTAGATGGCAAAATCTTTAACAATTCTAAGATTCGCATTTTGAGAGACAATATTGAGATTTTCGACGGTGCTATTGATTCACTTCGCCGATTTAAAGACGAAGTTAAAGAAGTTGCATCTGGTTATGAATGTGGCATTTCGATTGTTGATTTCCGTGATTTCAAGGAAGGCGATATTATTGAAGCCTACAAAATGGAAGAAATTGAGACTTCAATCGCCGAAGCAAATAAAGAAGCTGAAGCTCGTCACGCTGCTGAAAATAATTCGTAATAATTTTAATTGTTTGTTACTCTTAAAATTGAACGGAGTGAACATTTTATGAGTCAACTTAGAGTTGAAAAATTGCAGGAACTTATTAAACAGGAAATTGGAAAAATGCTTTTGACTGATCTCAAAGATCCGAGAATTGGATTTGTAACAGTTACACATGTTGAAGTCACCGGAGATTTAAGAGAAGCTAAAGTTTACGTCAGCATTATGGGAAGCGAAGAACAAGTTAAAAATTCCTGGCAAGGTTTGCAAAGTTCGCTTGGATTCATTCGCCGTGAAATTGGTCAACGTATCAGGTTGAGATTTACGCCGACTATTGAATTTGCTTTAGATACTTCACTTGATTACAGTGAACACATTCAAAAATTGTTGCTGCAAGTGGAAAGAGACGGTAAAAGTACAACAGAGTCGGATTAATACAAGAAGGTGGCATTTTTGAAGATTGAACTTAAAGAAGTCGCAGAAAAATTAAAAGCGGCAAATAATATTATAGTCACGGCACATATCAACCCAGATGGCGACGCGATTGGCAGTTCATTGGCGCTTACACAAATCTTAAAGTCAATGAATAAACAAGTTCGCGTTTTCATTGATGATGTATTGCCGCCAAATTTTGCAATTCTGCCACAAATTAAAATTATTGAGAGTTCAAATGAAACAGACGAAAAGGAAATTTTGGCTGATTTATTAGTTGTACTCGATACACAGACAGATAGAATTGGCAATGTATTGAAACTTGTCAAGGCGCCGATTCTCAACATTGACCACCACATAACAAACGAAGGAAATAATGTCGATTGGCTTTATCTCAATGCAAATGCTGCGGCAACTTGTGAAATTATCTTTGAATTATCTAAACTTTTGCCAGTTACTTTGACGGAAGAAATTGCTCATTGTCTTTATACCGGACTTGCAACTGATACCGGATTTTTCAATTATGCTAATACTAAACCGAATACTCTGAGAGCTGCGGCGGCTTTAATTGAGGCGGGCGTTAAACCTAACGTCATTGCTGAAGAAATGGAGCGAAAGTCTCTTTCTGATTTCACCGGACTTGTTGAGACGCTTAAAACGGTTCAATTCTTTTATGATGGCAAAGTCGCCGGACTTTTTGTCAATGAAGCGATTGCACACCTTGTGGACTCAACGGAAGGTTTTATTGATCTTGTGAGAGTTATTGACGGCGTTGAGGTTGCATTTTTATTGACTTGTAAAGCTGAAAATTTTTGCAGAGTTTCAATGCGTTCGAGGACGGTAGATGTCTCTGCGATTGCAAGAAGTCTTGGTGGCGGCGGTCATATTCGAGCGGCTGGCTGCACAATTAAAGCGCCGTTTGACGAGGCAAAAAAAATTATTATTGAGGCTATAGGCAAGGCATTAAATGGTTAGATTGTAAAAAGCGAAATGATAAATGGATTTTTAAATATAAATAAAGCGGCGGATATGACAAGTCACGATGTTGTCAATCGCGTACGTAGAATCTTAAATACAAAAAAAATCGGTCATGCCGGAACTTTAGATCCGTTTGCGACCGGAGTTTTGCCTGTTGCTGTTGGCAAGGCAACAAAATTTATTGAATATCTCGCCAACTGCGATAAGTCCTATCGTGGCGAGATTTTTTTTGGTATCGAAACTTCAACCGGCGATATTACCGGAGAAATTATCAATCAATATCAAAATTTTAAAATGCCGCCGCGAAATTTAATTGACGAAGTTTTAAAATCGTTCGTTGGAACAATTCAACAGACACCGCCAAAATATTCCGCAATTAAAATCAATGGTCAAAAGGCTTACGAACTTGCGAGGAAAAATGTCGAATTTAATTTGCCTTCACGTGAAGTTAAAATTTATAATTTGGCTATCGTTGAGCAATCTGAAACGACATTGACGGTTGATATCGACTGTTCAAAAGGAACTTATATTCGTGCGCTTGCAGTTGACATTGGCAAAAAATTTGATACTTTGGCGACTCTTAAAAGTTTACAGCGAACCAGAGTTGGTAAATTTTCCATTGCTGATTCTGTAACGATTGAAGAATTGCAAAATATTGGCGACGAAGCTATAATTAAAGTTGATTCTTGTCTTGAACATCTGCCGTGCTTTTATTTGCCACCGTATCGTCTAAAAGCCTTTTGCAGCGGTCTCTCAACGCGAGTTGATGAAAATTTTGATGAAGGTTCCATTTTTAGAGTTTATGTCAACAATGAATTTGTCGGTACAGGCAAAATTATTGACGGTGAAATTAAAGTGGCAAAAAGCTATAAAACGTATTTAACTTAATTTATCATTCGCGCCGTAAGACCCCGCATTTTAATGCTGGGGATGTAAGGCGCATTTTTTGTTGACTTAGGTTGTACGTTTTAGTAAAATATAACTA
>CAJOHI010000035.1 GCA_905234365.1 uncultured Selenomonadaceae bacterium
AATATTTAAGTCAAAAGTTTTGTTTGAGGCTTTAATATTTTCCGCTTTCAAGATATTATTTTTGAGTTTTGGCATGGGGATATATTTTTTATTTTTCATTGAGAGAATAATGCTTGCCAATTCAATCGCACCGGAAGCACCCATACAGTGACCGATCAGAGCTTTTGTAGATGATACGCTGATATTTTTGTCAATGCCTACAAATAATTTCTCAATGGCTTTTGTTTCCATTCCGTCATTAATGAGCGTTCCAGTTCCGTGAGCATTGATATAATCTATATCGGTTGCCTCAATGTCAGCGTCATCAAGAGCGGCTTTCATCGTTCTATATGCACCGTTGCCATTAGGTTCAGGACTTGTTATGTGATAAGCGTCATTTCCAAGAGCATAGCCGACTGCTTCGCAATAAATCTTTGCATTGCGATTTTTAGCATGTTCAAGCGATTCAAATAGAAATAACGCGCCGCATTCACCAATATTAATTCCGTCTCGTTCTTCATCAAATGGATTGCAAACACTGCCACTCAAGGACTTTAAAGCATTAAAGCCGTAAGCCGTGACAATCGAAAGAGAATCAACACCGCCGACTACCGCGCAATCACATAATCCGGATCGGATATAGTCCAATGCCATACCGGCGGCAGTGGTTCCCGAAGCACACGAGGCAGAAATTATTTCACAAGCACCCTTGACGCCGAGAATTTCTTTTGCGTAAGTGCTAAAATCATTCATATGAGCTATAAAATTATCGTTTTTGTTCTCGACTTTGGATAAACTGTGTCGATAAAAATAATGTGAACTGAATATAAGAGTCCCTAAAAACATTCGACATTTATTGCTCCATGAAATAATATCTTTTCTGCTGATTTTTGCATCTGTCATCATCGCATCAGCAGATTTTTTCAATATGGTAAAGAATCGTGTGTCGTTATCTAAATTTTCAATTTCACCAAAGAATGACGTGGATAATCCATTCGTGTCAAAAGATTTGCAGGATTTAATGCCTGTCATGCCTTGAAAACAGGCTTCGGTAAATTCGTCTTTGTTATCAGCATTTCCGCAAACAACACCCATGCCGGTTATAACAACTCTATTCATCACTTACGTTCTCCGAATGCTCCTTTATATAATCAGCTATTGCCTTGACGGTACGCATTTTTTTCATATCTTCGCCGTCAATTTCACCAAGTCCCCATTCTTTTTCAATCATCACAACTAACTCAAGAGAATCAATAGAGTCTAAATTCATTGAAACGGATCCATTGTTGTCTCCCTCAAAGATTGGCGAATTTTCATCAAAACCTTCCAGTTCCGATTCGTCCAAATCCATAGTCTCAATCATTTTGTTATAAACTTTCTTTTCCAGTTCAGTCAATTTACATAACCTCCGATTTTATCTATTACAAAGTTATACGATCTATGCTGCGAAACTGTTACACGTTCAAGCAGCTTTTTTTTAAAAGCATTTGCATGAACATTATCTTCATACATGGCATAAGCCGCACGATCGCAACCGCTCTTTTTAAATTCTTCCATCGATCTTGCAAATGGCAAAAATATACAGCCGCTACCTATATATTTTTCTGCTGTAGATATATGTTCAAATACGGCACTTCTACTGTCAGGACGACTAACAAGACTATAAGTAGCAAGCTCTCCATTTTTTGATGCCAAGAAACTCATATTTCTATCTAAACACTTGTTGGCATTGTCGAAAAATACTTTGACGCTAAAAGGATTTTTATATTCATTTTCATTTGAATGATACAATTCATCAATTTGATTCTCTGAAGCCTCATTAAATGAAACACATTCAAAACCTTGCTTAATTAATATCTCGCAAAATTTATTTCCAACTCTGTCCATATATTTTTCCCAGTTTGAAAAATCTTTTGCCTTACCCGATCCGCTTATTATGCAGTTAGACTCTTCAAAAAATCCTAAACTCAAACAAGCCTTTTTAATAAAAGGAAAAGCCTCTATATCATCAGCAATGCAAACTTTAACTTTCCGATCAGCTTTTTCACAGGCATGTGACAACAAAGAGTTAAGTATGCCGTTATTCCTATTCGTCGGGATAGTGTAGACATAAAGAATTCTTGCTATATTTTCCTCATTGACAATACAGAGATAACCCGCCGGTCTGTTGTCTTCCATCATAATGTAAAGTTTGCCGTCAGATTTTAAAGCACCTTTCACAGATAAATCGGAATAAGCTGTTCTACTTCCGGCGAAGAGAAAAACATAATCCGTATATGAACCGTTAATTATTTTTCTCACAATCTCAACACCTTTGAAATTTATTTTTGTTAGAATTTGCTTATATATACGTCAAAATTTCAAAAATGTTACATACATCGACAAATTTTTAAGCCTCAAAATATTGTTTAAGTTTTTTAATGGCTCTGAAGTGAATGACCCTAATATTTGCATATGTTAAATGCAAAATTTCTGAAATTTCCTTGTAACTGAATCCAAACCAATATTTCAGTTGAATTACCTGTTGTTCAGTTTCATTAAGTTTATCAATAGCGGATAGTAGTTGCTTTTTTTCTTCATCAATTACCAGCTTTATATCCGGTTGATTATCTTTATCTAACAATAAAGTGTCAAAATAATCCGACCAACTTACAGTTCTATTTCTATGGTAATGACGCATATAATCTATAACGGCATTGTTAGTAATGGTAAAAAGCCACGTTTTAAAACTGGACTTGTCTTTATCAAAATCATTTATATTAGAATAAACTTTTAAAAATATTTCGCTGACCACATCATCAACTAAATCAATATTTCTAATGCGATAAAATACAAAATTATAAATTGCATCGAAAAATATATTGTAAAGTTTGGAAAATGCTTCTTTGTCAATTAAAGATTCCTCTGCAAGTGCATTACAATAGTCATTATCTTGAATGATTTCCATTGATGTTGCCTCCATCAAGCTGTCTGACGCTTAACCAATTCCGCAAATATTCCATTTTTGGCAACAAGTTCATTAAATGTACCACTTTCTGCAATATGACCCTTATCAAAGACAATAATTCGATCACATTCTTTGATTGTTGACAGTCTATGTGCAACAACTATTCTCGTCGTGTTGAGTTTATTTAAACTTTCCGTCACTATAGCTTGAGTTCTATTATCGAGAGCACTTGTAGCCTCATCGAAGATAATGATTGACGGTTTAGCGGCTAATGCTCTAGCGATCAAAATTCTTTGACGTTGACCACCGGAAATATTGCTGCTGCCTTCGCCAATAACGGTTTGCATTCCCATAGGCATTTTACGAATATCATCTGCAATTCCGGCAGCTTCCGCTGCTTTCCAGGCATCGTCCATTGTCAATGCGGCTGTTCCAACTATATTTGTAAAAATATCGCCACTCATTAGTTGTCCATTTTGTAAAACCACACCCATTTGCGATCTGACGGACGATAAATTGAGTTCAGAGAGGTCTTGATCGTCATACAATATTGAACCTTTATTCGGCTTTTCAAATCCTAAAAGCAGTCTAATAAGCGTAGACTTTCCACAGCCGCTTCGTCCGACTATAGCTACATTCTCACCGGCAGATATTCTGAAACTTAAATCGTGCAAAACGTATGATGTATTTTCACCTTCACCATAAGAAAAGGATAAATTTTCCACTGAAATTGAACCCGAAAGTACATCCGCATCGATTTTTTCTTCAGCAGCTTCAGGAATTTCATCTAAAATCGGTTGTAAATTTTCAATGCTTGGACGCAGTTTAAAAAATTGAGCGATTGTCGGTATCATTGAGTTTATGGTCAAATTGAATCCTGTAAAAGCCGTCTGAAATGCGATAAATTGGGCATAACTTATTACGGTTTTCGTTGGGTCTTTGCCTTGTTCCAGTGCTTCTTTCATATCATTTGTTACTAAAAAGTATAAAATCATTGTAATTATTAATGGTTGAATGCTCGTCATTATGCTGCTGTAATTAGACAACCAGCGTAATTGCAAATTCCATTTCCATTCTTCACCAAATAATTTACTCCAAAGATTAAATGCTTGCTCCTCTGCACCTTGTATTCTAAATTTTGCAAGTCCTGTAAAAATCTGTTGAATCAGACCGGCAGTTTTATTCTTGGCATTGATCATGTTGCGCTCAAAATTGACTATGCGGCGATAAATAAAAGCCATAAATATACAGTAAACTATCCATAGGAAAATGGCAGCTACTGTGAGTTTAAGGCTATAGTAGCACATCAAAAATATACTCCAGAATGAAAATACAAAATTAAATACTGTCGAAATGATCTGACCGCTAAACACGGCTTTGATATTCATTATTCCCATCAATTTGAAACTTTCTGAAGAACGTTGTTGGCAAGGCAAATAATCTTCCCAATAATGCTGATTCAATCGCCATATCAACATGTGTCATAATTCTCATCATTGATATGGCCCTAACCATTGAGACTATTGCTGTTGTAAAACTTGCCACGATTGCTACTTGAGTTACAGTTACAAGACCTTCTCTATCTAAAATCGGAATTATGTCATTAAATATTGTTTCCGTAACGATAGGCGAAACCATAGCAACAAGACCGGCAATAAAACTTGCCAACCAAAATTGCACGATAATCTGTTTTCCATATATGTTTAGCTATGAATATAACAAGGTCTTTAACATTAAGTTTCTTTGCGGGTAAACCTGCATAGCAAATGAAACCTCTATTGTGAATATTTGCCGCAACTTCATCAACAATATCAATTCCACGAGGATTTTTAATTGTAAATAATTTGTATTGAGTCGTTGATACAGGCACAAAAGCAGCTAATTCCTTTTTTTCTCCATACCAACCAATAATTACACCGCTGTCTTTTTTGTACCAATTCGGCTCAAGCGTTATGAAACGCATTTGCATATTGCCTTTTTGCATCAATCGACGAATCAATCCCACTTGATCGAGACGTTTTACAAATTCAGGAGCAATTTGTATATTTTCTGTTGGCATTGAAAGTGCATTTGCGATAACTCTGATGATAAAAATAGCTTCTTCTAAATTTTTTTTACTCGTGGTTCCGCTTTCGTAGATTATTTCCCTTTCGTCCATTAAGTTGCTAATGGCGTTATCAATTAATAGACGTTGATGTTTTAGACGTGTTTCAAGACGTTGCTCTAATCTTTTATCCTCAGCTATAAATTGTACACCTAGCATCATCGCAAAGATTTGCTCATTTGCTAAAAATTCTTTGTACAATTCGTCTTTTGAATTTTCTATACCTGAAAAGATATCGCCGTTTCGCCAACGAATGAGCATTTCATCGCCACGATCTGCCATTAATCTTAACCACGACAGCTTTATTAACTCTGAAAACCACCTTCGCATTAAGTTTACTTGGTATAGAGGCGGAACTTCTTTGAGGTCAACTAATTCTATTTCAGTATCTTCAACGGCATAAATCACTACATCTATTTGTTCAAGTTCGTCCATAGAGGGATACGCTGCATCATTTGTAAAAAGTTCCATCAAAAATAGCTGTCGAAACGACTTAATATCTCTTGTCATTGCATACGCTTCGGCAAATCCAGATTTTATAAATACAAATTTATTTTCATCTGTCAGTCGAAAACGCTGTCCGGCTACTAGTTTCATATTTTTAACCCTCTTTGTCTCGATCTTCAATTAAACGGCGATATGGACCGTCGTGTTGTAACATTTCACGGTGTGTGCCACGCTCAACCACTTTTCCTCTGTCAAGTACAACTATCTCGTCACAATCGCGAATTGTGGACAATCTATGGGCAACGATAAAGCAGGAGCAACCTCTGCGGCGAATATTTTGCAATACCTTTTGTTCAGTTATCGGATCGAGTGCACTTGTTGCCTCATCAAGCACTAAAATTGACGGATTACAGGCAAGCGCACGAGCAATTTCTAATCTTTGTCGCTGTCCGCCACTAAAATTTAAACCGCCTTCTGACACCATAAATTCATATCCGCCATCAAGTTTTAAAATATCATCGTGTATGCAAGCGTCCTGAGCTGCTTGAATGATGTCAGATTTGCGTAATGACGTATCAAAAAGCGAAATATTTTCTCTAATCGTTCCACTAATTTGAAAAATGTCTTGGTCAACTGATGAAAGCGAATTGATAACAACATAACGTGGAATATTCTTTCGATTTACGCCGTCAAAGAGGACTTCGCCTGACCATTCCTCATATAATCCCGTGATAATTTTTGAAAGAGTTGACTTTCCACTGCCGCTAAATCCTACAATCGCTACCCAACGTCCTGGCTCAACCGTCAAATTAAAATTCTCCAAAAGTGGCGGTTCAAGTGGACTATATCCAAAATTGATATTTTTTAACTCTATCTTGCCTGATAGCCTGGTTTCTGTAAATTCTATTTTCTGCGTTTCATCTGGATAATTTAATTTGTCGATAGGATAGCAACGTACGTCGTCCAACCTTCGCATTTGCATTTCGGTAGTCTGTAATGTATTGCTCAATTCTACAAGTTTATCAATAGGAGTCTGAAAGTTTTTCATTAAATTTTGAAACGCTATGAAAATACCTGCCGTCATTACGCCTTCCATTATTGAAAAGCCACCAACTGTTAAAATCAATGCCGTATTAAACGAAGCCAAGAAGACAGGTAAAACCGTTGATGTGAGTGACCAATTTTGTACTTCTTGTGAAGCTATTAAAACTTTTGAATGATAACCTGACCATTTAGAAAATAAATCTGCTTCCGTTCCATTTGCCTTAACTGATTCGATCATCATAATGCCATTGACGAGAGTTCCATACTCTTTACCTGCATCTTGTTGAATACGCATATTCATATCGGTCATTTTTCGACGCAGCAAGAAAAGCACAAATATTTCTATTATACTGAAACTGACGCCAATGATAGTGAGAGTTACACTATATTGAAATAGCAGCAGTAAATAAAAAAGTGCCGTAAGAATGTCAAGTAAAGCCGTTGCCGCTGAATTTGAAAGGACATTTGCAATAGACTCATTAAATGCAACTCTTGAGGCAATTTCTGCTGCATACCGCTGATGAAAAAACTGCATGGGCAACCTTAGTATATGCCAAAAGAAACTTGAAGAATCAGCTAATGTCAGTTTCCTTTGCCATCTAGTGAGGATATATGCTCGCAATCCTGTCATTACGCCAATAAGCAAAATCGTGCATATCATTGCAAGGCAAAAATTAAACATCCAATCTTGGTGTTTGCCTGTTAAAATCTCATCTATAAAAATCTGATTAAAAACCGGCGTTACGAGACCAGGAAATATCATTCCGAATCCAATTAGTATGGCAAATATCATTGCTGCCTTATCGTTGAGCAATTTTTTAGCTACAGTTTTAAAAATGTTATATTGTTGACCTTCGGGCTTAAAATCTTTTCCAGGTTTAATTTCAAGTGCAATTCCTGTGTAAGAAGTTTTAAAATCTTCCCAAGGAATTTTTCGTTTGCCAACAGCCGGGTCATTCAAATAAGCGATACCGTCTTTGATACCTTCAAGTACGACAAAATGGTTAAATTCCCAATGTATAATAAGAGGATATTCCTTATTCTTCAATGAATCCGCCATTATTCTGTAGCCTTTTGCTTCGCAATTACGGTTTCTGGCTGCTTTTATTACATTGCTTGCCTTGCTGCCGTCACGATTGACACCGCATTCCTGACGCAATTTTTCAAGTGGAATCCACATTTTATAATAAGCAAGTACCATTGCCAGTGAGGCTGCTCCACACTCGGTTGCCTCAATTTGCAAGATCGTAGGAACAGAAACTTTTTTGCCTTTTGACGAAAATATTTTTCTAATGAAATTTTGTAACTTTTCTATCATTGACTTATCTGCTCCTGATCCACTGACTCAATTTATAAAAAACTTTCTCGATAGGCGGTTTACGTTCGATTATTACTGAACCTGTACAAAAACTTCCTGCCGTTATTGGTTTATGTTCCCCAACTGATGAGGTCCACAAATAACCGGAATCGTCGTTGTCATTTTTTACGAGGTCAAATCGAATTTCCATCAGAGAACTTTTTTGCTGCTCTATGAACCATTGAGCTAATTGTGCATTTCCAAGATTTTGTTGAGCTCCTTGAGCCGAGATTGGATATTGTGAAACTGAACGCACAACACCTATTAAACTTCCCGATTCTGAAACATCAACGCCATTAGGTACTAATTGTACAGTCATTCCTATTTCAACTCGTTTACCTTTTTCAACAGGTATATAAAATAATCCCATTAATTCATCTCTATTCTGAGTAAGTCGGATTGTACAAATTGGTGTACCACTTGCAATCATTGAGCCTCGTTCAACCATAATCTCATCAACAATTCCGTCATAATCGCTGTAAACATCTTCCATGACGTTCTGTTGATATCTTTTTGTGTCATACTCATAAACTTTGCCCATAGCATCACGGTCATTTGTTGCAAGTCCCATTCCATGCTGTGCCATTCTTGTATCTGCTGACCTTTCCGCCTGACTCATATGAGCAATTTTATCGCCTCTTTTAACGGTATCACCGGTCGAAACGTATATATCTGTAATTTTACCGCTTGCTATATGAGAAACATTAACAACACCGGCTGAATCCATAATTAATCCCATTCCGTCAGCTTTAACTGTAAATGCTCCAAATATCGACCAAAGCAGAATAGAGAAGATGAATACGAGAATAGCAGCTAACAGCATCCAACTTATTGGAGTTGTAACTGAAAGCATGTTATCTAATCTTTCAGGTGATCTGAGTTTATCCAGTGCTTCTTTGCTGAAAAGTTGGTTGCTTTCCATTAGTCTTCACCTTCTTCGAGAGTTAAAGTTGCTTTCATTCCGTCGGCTAATCCTCCAACAGATGAAGTCACCACTATATCATCTTCCTGCAGACCGTCCAAAATTTCTATATATTTTCCGTCATCTGCTCCGGCGTTTATGGATTTCTCTTTGATTGTACCGTCCGGCATGAATACAAATACTGACGAATGTGACTGATCTTTCATTGCATTCAATGGAACAGTTAAACACTTATGAGGCATAATTGATTCACAAGTAACGTCGCTGTATGTTTGCGGTTCTAAGAGACCTGAACTGTTATCAACGCGCCAAAGTATTTTACGAATGGCAGCCGGTTGATCGAGCGAAGGCAGAATGTCAACGATTTCGGCATTAAATACTTGTTGGTGTCCTTTATTTCCAGGTTCGTATTCAGTTCCGTAAATCTTTTGCAATTCTCTTTGATTGAAATTTAGGTTTATATTTTTGCTTGCAGATAGCATATTGACGAGTTTATCTTCCGCTGACATTTCAAAATACAAGTTGTGAAAGTTGCCGATCAATGCTAAAGAAGTTCCGGCAGTGACGTAAGAACCAATCTGCCTGTAAATAATTAATATCTCTCCGTCTATCGGTGCCGCAACCTGACTGTAGGAACTCTCTATCAAAAGTTGTTCCTTCTGTGCCATTAAAGATTCTTTTTGAGCTATCATCTGTTCTCTTTGTACTCTCAGATTTTTTAGATTGACCTGTGCTTCTCTGTATGATGTCTCAATTTGTTCATATTTTTCGACACTCACAGCATCACGATCACGTAAACGAGTATAACGGTTGAGATCATTATTTGCAGTACTTAACAATGTCTCTGCTTTCATTACTTCATTTTCAGCCTTTAGAATTTCACTTTCAGCCTTGAGAATGTCAATATCAGCTTGGCGAATCTTTATTGGATATGATTCATTTGTGATTACAAAGAGTGTCTGACCAATTTTTACATTATCATTTTTTTGAATATTTACAGAAGTGATTCGACCATCAATTAGAGCTACAGCGTCCGTCTTTTCCTCTGAATAAAGATTAATTGTATCGAGGATTACTTTTGAATAAATGCTTCTTATCTTCGCCTTTGCTCCTTGCAATGGAATGATACGATCTGCCATTCTTTCGCTTATTTGTGCTTCATCTCGATGATTCAAATAAGCACCATAAGAAATTAGTCCGATTATCAATGCAAACATCAGTGTTAATACAAAATAAAAGTATCGTTTCATAATTTTCTCCTGATAAGTATGTCACTGTTGTTGTAACAGACAAAATAAAATAGAAAAAGGCAAATTAACCCTTCTCTAAATAGGTATTAAGTAGACATATTTTGAATTAGAAACAGATACCCCCCCCCTGTGATGAGGCATGTGCCATATCTACAGCCTTTACAAACATTTTTCGTATCCTTCTTTCGCAATTAATTCATCGTTAAGTACTCACCTCTGAAGTGAGAAACTTCCTGCTTCTTCGAACGTTGCGCTGAAATTTAGTTTATATGATCTTCACAACGTCAATTTTCGCTCATCACGATACACATAATTGACATGCTGAACCGCAACACCTTTTACAACATTATCAATTTATCAAAATAGATGAAAATAGTCAAGTAAAATTTATTTAACCGCTCGTTTTTCCTGTCAATTCCATTGCCTTTTTTAAATGATATTTCCTTATTTTTCCAACGTGAATAAACCTCTACCCAATTTTCAGGATATACTGTTTTAATATTCAATACCTTCTTGTGCTTTTACACCGTTATCAAAAGCATGTTTAATTTTATACATCTCCGTTACGATATCCGCTACTTCAATCATTTTTTCAGTTGCACCACGACCTGTCAGGATCAAATGAACGTTTTGAAGATTTGCCTGCTCAATCAAATTGATAACAGAATCTTCACTGACAAGATCGCCGCTGACTGCGTAATTAATTTCGTCGCAAATAATCATATCAAATTCGCTACTATCTATTGCCCTGCTAATTGCATTCATTCCGCGTTCGGCTGCTTTCTTATGTAGGGTTTTATCACCTTTTTCGGTAAATCCTAAACCGTATTGCTCAACATTTATGCCAATTTTTTGAAGCACTAACAATTCTCCACTTGCTCCGCTTTTAATAAGTTGAATTATTTTAACTCTAAGACCTTGTCCGGCTGCTCTAATTGCCTGTCCAATAGCTGCAGTCGTCTTGCCTTTGCCGTCACCAGTATTTATAATTATCATTTTAAAAATCACTCCTACATTTTGTACAGTCTTTGAGTAAATTTTGCTGTTTTTTTCAACTTCGTCAAATGCACTTTCAATTTGTTGTTATTTTAGCGATTTGTGAAAAGTTTTATAAATCGCCTCACAAGAGCAATGATATTGTAGCACAATGCTAGAGGCAGTGCAAGAAAAACGGCGGCTTATATCCCCATAATGTAAGTTTATAAAATATTTTTTAACATTAAGAAGGATATTTTAATTTTTTCAGCGAATATTTTCGAAACAAATTATTAATTGGTGCAATTATGGAGGTTATATGCCAAAGTTAGAAGAAACAAAAAAATCTTTAAAGAAACAACAAAAACCACTTAAACTTGCCGTTAAAATATCGGAATCCTTCAAAGGCGTTAATGTCTCGCAAGAAATTAAGGAACAAAAGGCATTAAAGTCAGGAACTATCAAGGAAAAAAAGACGTCAAAGTCGGGAACTATCAAGGAAAAAAAGACAATAAAACCGAGAACTATCAAAGAACAAAAGACATCAAAACCAGGAATTATCAAGGAAAAAAAGACATCAAAACCGGGAACTATCAAAGAACAAAAGACATTAAAGTCAGAAATTATTAAGGAACAAAAACCATTAAAGTCGGGAACTATTAAGAAAGAAATTAAACCTAAACATACAAAGATTAAAGTAGGTGAATTGCCGACATCTTTAAAAAGAGTCGAGAGCAATTTATTTTTGATTAAAAAAGACATTTTGTCGCCAACTTTTTTGAAAGTTATTAAGGTTAATGAAGCGCTTAAACGTGGCGACGCTTTGACGATTAAAGACGCTTTAGAAGAATTTGACTTGGACCGCAGTTTATATTATAAGTATAGAAATTCAATTTTTCCATTTTACGAAGCAACGAAAGAGGAAATTGTTACATTTTTGTTTTCTGTTGAACACAAAGAAGGCGTTTTAGCAAGTATCATTAATTTAATTTCCGATCATTTAGGCAATATTTTGACTATAAATCAAGGCTTTCCGACAAATGGAATAGCAACTATAAATATTTCAGTTGACTTGACACTTTTGAATATTAACGCTGAGAATCTGATAAACAGACTCAAAAACCTTAAAGATGTACGTGAGATGGAAATTTTAGGCAGAGTTAAAAGCTAATAAGCAAAACTTGGATTAAAAAATTCTAACAGCTAAATATAAAAATAAGAGGAGGTGGCGTGCGGTTTAAATGCACGCAATTTTATGGAAAAATCCAATGAAGAAGTAAAAGTTGCCTTACTTGGCAGCGGTACTGTCGGTGGCGGAGTTATCAAAGTTTTACAGCAAAATGCTGACATTATCGCTCAACGTGCCGGTGTGAAAATTAAACTTGAAAAAGTGTTAATTATTCAAGCTGATGTTGGAAAGCCTATACTTGAAGGTTTAAACACAACTTTTAGTTTTGATGAGATTATAAATGATCCTGAGATAAAGATAGTTATTGAGTTGATCGGTGGAACTAAAGTTGCCAAAGATTTTATGATTAAAGCTATGGAGCACGGCAAGAACGTCGTTACTGCAAATAAAGATTGTATCGCTCAATTCGGTAAGGAACTCTTTGAGACTGCCGAAAAATATAACGTTGAGTTTGCTTTTGAGGCAAGCGTCGGTGGTGGTATTCCAATAATTCGACCGCTCAAAGAATCACTTATCGCCAACCATTTAACTGAAGTTTTAGGAATTGTCAATGGCACGACCAACTACATGTTGACAAAGATGAGCGAAAACGGCGCAGATTATGATGCTGTTCTCAAAGAAGCGCAAGCTATGGGTTTTGCTGAGGCAAATCCGGCGGCAGATGTTGAAGGTCTTGATGCAGCTCGTAAGGCAGCAATTCTCGCTTCACTTGCTTTTAATTCACGTGTAACACTTGATGACGTTTATCGCGAAGGTATAACTAAAATTACTCCTGCTGATATTGATTATGCTAAAAGTCTTGGTTATGTAGTTAAACTTCTTGCCGTCTGTAAAGATTCAGAAAGAGGCATTGAAGCTCGTGTACATCCTGTTTTCTTGTCAAATACTCATCCACTTGCGTCAGTCAACGGCGTTTTAAATGCTATTTTCGTTCGTGGCGACGCAATTAATCAAGCAATGTTCTTTGGACCTGGTGCCGGTTCACTGCCAACCGCTTCTGCTGTGGTCTCTGACATTATGAATATTGCCAGAAAAGTTATCAACGGCATTGAATTGCACATAGGCTGCACTTGTTTTAACAATAAATCAATTTGTCCTATTGAGGAATCCGAGACCTCCTATTATATTCGCTTGCTTGTTGATGACAAATCCGGTGTTCTCGGTGCAATCGCAACTGAATTTGGCAATGCCGGAGTCAGTCTCAAATCCGTCGTTCAAACAAACGGATCAGTAGAAGATCATGCAGAAATTGTAGTTATAACTCATCAGGTAAAATATAAAAATATTCTTGAAGCTGAAGATAAATTAAAGGCTTTACCTGTCGTTGATGAAATTCGCAGTATAATTCGCGTTGAAAATTAATTAATACCTAAATTATTGGAGGAAAATATGAGCAGCTCGCAAAATATAAACGATATTCAAAGTCATACGATAAGAGTGCGAGTTCCTGGAACCAGTGCTAATTGTGGACCAGGCTTTGATTGTATTGGTCTTGCTTGTACTATTTATAACGATTTGCAACTTACTTTATTAAGAGAACCAAAATTAATAATCGAAACTACCGGCGAAGGAGCAAGCAATATTCCAACGGACGATAGAAATATAGTTTGGCGTTCAATTCGTATGCTTCTTGAGCGAGCTGGTGCTACCGACGAATTTCAAGGCGCAGTCATTCGTATGGAAAATCATATACCTTTATCGCGTGGTTTGGGCAGCAGTGCGGCGGCTATAGTTGCAGGAATAAAGGCAGCAAATGCAATTCTTGGAAATCCGCTGAATCGTCAGGAACTTTTGAAACTTGCAACTGATATTGAAGGACATCCGGATAATGTTGCGCCTGCACTCTTTGGCGGAATAACTGTAAGTATTGTCAATAAAGGTCAGGTACAAACCTTTTCTTTTGTTCCAAAACTTCGCTTAAAACTTGTCGTCGCTGTGCCAGATTTTCCACTTTCAACCAGAATGGCAAGACAGGTTTTACCTAAAGAAATTCCAATGAAAGATGCAATTTTCAATATAGGACGTGCTTCAATGCTTATTGGCGCTCTTATCAAAGGTAAAGAGCGATTTTTAAAAAATGCTTTTGACGATGCTTTACATCAACCTTATCGTGCAGAACTTGTGCCTGGCATGGAAGATGTGTTCAATGCTGCTAAAGAAGCTGGAGCACTTGGCGTTGCAATGAGCGGTGCCGGACCTTGTTTAATTGCTTTTACTGCGGATCGGGATCACGTTGAAAATGAAGTGGCGTCTTCTATGGCACAAGCATTTTTAAATCACGATGTTAAAACTAAATCTCTGATTTTAGCTCTCGATATTCTTGGTGCCGTCGTTTTGAATAGAGAGCAACAGGAGGCTGCTTTTTTATGAGAATAAAACTTGATGATCCAAGAACCACTGTTGCAGAATTGTCGGATTTAATTCCAGAGATGAAAATAAAACGTGTTGCAAAAAATCTCAGCGAAGAAAAAATTAAAGTAATGGCAAATCTCTATGGCTGTTTGTTAAATGTTGAACACAAACTGCCGAAGAAGAAGTATAAAATTTTTGATCTTAAAGAAGATATTGGTATTAAAAAATTACAAATTGGCACACCAGGCGGCGGTTATTATGGTCCGTATCGAATGTTTCGTGTCAAATTTCGCGATGAAGAATTTTTAGTTGGTCTTGGAATGAATCGTTATATAAACAAAAAGCGTTCGATTCTCTGCGTAGCCATTGAAAGAGACGGCGAAAAGCCTCATCATTCGCTTCAACTTGCCGTTGATAAATATATGACAATAGAGAAAAGATCGTGTTTTTTTACTCATAACGGAGATATTGGCTTAGGTGCTTTAGGTTCCGGCAAGCATAAAATTTTGCGTGAGGAATATGTTGAACCGATTTATCCGAATATTATTGAAGGCAGATATTATTCACTCGGAAAAATTGGTACAGATCGTCTGTGGTATATGAATGGCAGAACGGTTGTTAAATTCGTTGAGAATATGATTTCTTACGGCATTGTTCGTGATTTGTACCGACAAGATGCCATTAAAAAAGCCGAAGGTAAAAGTTAAAATTAAAGGAAAACTCACTGGATGTGAAAAGTTTTGACAAAGAAAAAAGCTGCAGTGGCGATGAGTGGCGGCGTTGACAGTTCATTGACGGCGGCATTGTTGTTGGAACGTGGTTTTGATGTAATTGGAATAACCATGAAGTTAAAAAGTGATGATAAGACACTTTGTAATAATGAAATAAATGATGCACGTCAGGTGTCAGATTTTTTAGGAATTAGACATTATGTCGTTGACTTCCACGAATCATTTCAAAATAAAATTGTCAATAACTTTATTGAAGAATATCTTCGAGGACGCACGCCTAATCCTTGTGTTGCCTGCAATAAATATATTAAGTTTGGAAAACTCTTTGATTTTGTTAAAAATATAGGCGCAGATTTTCTGTCAACCGGTCATTATGCTCGTATTGATTGTGTAAATGGAAAATTTTTTTTAAAAAAAGGCTGCGATTTAAAAAAAGATCAATCATATGTACTTTACAATTTAACAGCGGAACAGCTTGCTAAAATAATTTTGCCGCTAGGTGAAAAATCTAAAGAGGAAACACGAAAGTTAGCTGAAAAATTTAAATTACCGGTCTCACATAAGCCGGACAGTCAAGAAATTTGTTTCGTGCCGAATGACGATTATAAAAAATTTTTGCAAGGTAATGCCAATAAAAATTCTGCGGCACTTCAACCTGGTGAAATTGTCAGCAGCGACGGAAAAGTTTTAGGTAAACATAATGGCGTAGCGTTTTACACGATTGGACAGCGAAAAGGCTTAGGCATTGCTGCTGAAAATCCACTTTATGTTGTTAAACTGGACATTGAGAAGCGTCAAGTTATAGTAGGCGGCGTCGAAGAAGTCTTTTGTAAAGTTTTAACGGCAAATAATTTGCACTGGATATATCCACAAAATTTTCCATTGAAAGCCACAGCAAAAATTCGATACGGTTCTAAAGTTGCCGACTGTATAGTAAATAAAATTGAAAACGGCAGCGTTAAAGTTGAATTTGAAACGCTACAACGTGCTGTTACCGCTGGACAATCCATTGTATTTTATGACGATGATATTGTACTTGGCGGCGGTATCATTTGCAATTAATTAAATTAAAATTAGCGGTTTTTTGCAGCCGCTATTATTTTTGAAATTATGACAATTAAAAAAATTTGTAATTATATTTACGGCATGGTGCTGGATTTCTTTTATCCGCCGCATTGTCCTATATGTGAAAAGTATATTGAAAATCGCAGTGAATTTTTATGTATCGAATGTTCAGCAAAAATTTTAGCTGTAGAGCCTTTGAAAATTCCAAAACCACTGCTCAAGGAAATTTGGCGATTAACAAGATACAAAGAAGGCACAAGAGAAATTCTTCACGATTTGAAATTCAATAACAGCACAAAATATTTACCTGCAATTAAAAAAATTTTAGATAAAGTGATTATGAGCAAGCCTGAAATTTTGCAACTTCTAAAAAAAATTGATGTTGCCGTAGCAGTACCGCTTCATACTGATCGCGAAAAAGAACGTGGTTATAATCAAGTTGAATTGATTTTTAATGAATGGCTGACGAATCAAAATATAGCGGTAGAAAAATTGCTACTTCGTACGAGAGCAACGAATCATCTTTACGACAAAAATGCAGATGAACGCAAAAAAGAACTTGCCGGAGCTTTTGCAACAGTTGAAGGTGCAGAAGTTAAAATTAAAGGCAAACGAATTTTAATTCTCGACGACATTGTTACAACCGGTGCCACTATGAGTGAATGTGCCGAAATTTTAAAATCAAGTGGTGCAAGTGAAATTTATGGTTTAGCACTTGCCTCCGATAACTAAAAATAAAAACTTTTTGCAGCATAGGTTAATTTCAGAAAACTATGTTAAAATAAACAAAAGTTTTATTAAAAGGACGTGAGTGTAATGTCCAACGATGAAAAAACTAACCAGGCAAAACTAAAAATGTTGAAGATTGGAATTTTTGGAAAGCGCAGCAGTGGAAAATCCGCATTGATTAATGCGTTAAGCGGCGAGGATTCTGCTGAAGTATCTGAGACGACGGAACCAATTTACAAGGCAATGGATATTCAAGGTTTAGGCGCAGTTACTGTTGTCGATACGGCAGGTTTGGATGGCGGCGCAAAACGTGTTGCAAAAACTCAAGCTGCAGCGGAAGATATTGACGTGGCTTTAATGTTAATTGCCAACGATTCTATGGAATTAGAACTCGCGTGGATTAATCGTCTGAATCGTGCAGGTACGTTAGTAATTCCGATTGTCAGTCAAATTGATAAGTGGCCGGATAATGGAAAACTGCTTGCAGCGGCAATACGTGAGGCATCAGGAAAAAAGCCTGTTTGTGTCAGTGCCAAAGAAAAAATTGGAATTGATGAGCTTAGAAGCGAAATTATAAAATTAGTACAAATGTAAATTTTTAATTAAAACAGAGGTGAACTCAAATGAACAGAAAAATTTTAGCGGCGAGTCTGATTTTAGGTACATTAACAATCTCATCGCCGCTGATTTCATACGCTGCTACAAATAACCAATTACCGGCTAAAACTTCAGAGCAACAGGAAACTAAATGGTTTTATTTGTCTGCTGACGATAAATATGGAAAATTTTTTGAGCCTGATTCAGTGAGAGTTGTCAAAAAAGTTACAACTTCCGGCGGCAAAGATATTCCGACGGAGATTGAGGCTTGGACTAAAACAACTTACACTTACGAAGGCGCAGCAATGACTATTGACAATTACGATCTTAAATCCATTTTGCCTGATCCTAAAATGTTGTCTTACAGTCTTGCATTGTTGAGGATCAATCCGCAGAATCGAACTATTCAATATGCACGTGAGGATTTTTACGACGCAAATAATAAAGTCACCTGGTCCACAACCGATGAAAAAATCAAAGAAATTAATTCCCAATCGTTTGATGAGGTTTTTTACGCTGCGATTGTGGACGAAGTTTTTAGACAAGGCGAAATGGATCGCAAGAACGCTGAAGACCGCTGGATTGAACTTTGGCAGGCGGCTGATGATGAAGGCAATATGGTTACAGTTACTGCAGATACGACGACGATGAGGCTTAAAGGTTCAAATTTGATACTTTGGGAATGGGAAGTCACAAAAAATCCTGAAAATAAAGTAATTGCTATAAGATTTATGAAAAAGGCGGTTAATTTATCGCAAGGTACCGAAAAGATAAGTTCAGGCGAAGTTTGGACACCTCAAGGCGGTGGCTGGAATCCGCTCGAAGATGAAAATGGCGGTGCTTACAAGATGATTCGTACTGATTCGCCGGAGTATAAAGGTCTTTACCGCTTGCGTGCTTGGGCAAAAGGCTATTCAACTTGGGTTAATCGCTACTCAATAGATTAAATTCCTATTTTCGTATTACATTGAGGTGGTTTTATGCCGATTAAAATACCTAACAATCTACCTGCCGCACATATATTAGACAGCGAAAATATTTTTGTAATGGACGCTGATAGGGCTTATTCTCAAGACATTCGTCCGCTACGAATTTTGATTTTAAATTTAATGCCGATTAAACATATAACCGAAACTCAACTTTTGAGACTTCTAGGTAATACACCGCTGCAAGTTGAAGTTGATTTTATATATACAAAGTCATATATACCGACACATACACCTAAAGATTATTTAACGGAATTTTACGGCACTTTTGAAGACGTTCGCAATAAAAAATACGACGGATTTATAATAACCGGTGCGCCTGTTGAGTTTATGGATTTTGAGGAAGTCGCATATTGGCAAGAAGTCGCAGAGATTATGGAATGGACTAAGACGCATGTTTACTCGACTTTTCACATTTGCTGGGGTGCTCAAGCCGGTCTATACTATCATTATGGTGTACCTAAATACATTTTAAGTAAAAAAATTTCGGGTGTATATAAACATCATTTGTGCATTCAGCATGAAAAATTATTTCGTGGTTTTGATGATGAATTTTATGTGCCACATTCAAGGAACACCGAAGAAACTAAGGTCGACATTGAAAAGGTTTCCGAATTAAAAATTTTAGCTGAAGCAGAAGGCGATGCCGGAGTTTATATAATTGCAAATTTAGAACTTCGACAATTTTTTATAACAGGTCATGCTGAGTATGATCCTTGGACGTTGAAGCAAGAATACGAACGAGATTTAAAAGCCGGATTAAATCCGCAAATTCCGCAAAATTACTTTCCAAATGACGATCCTACAAAGCCGCCAATAGTTCGCTGGCGCAGCGTTGCTCATCTGCTCTTTGCAAATTGGCTTAATTATTATGTGTATCAAGGTACGCCTTACGAAATTGACACCATGTACAATATTTAAATCGGAGGTTGCTATGGAAGATGTAAAAAAATTTTTGATAAGTATATTTGCTGCAGGTTTAATTTTTTTAACACCGCAAATTTCACATGCTGAAAATGCTGTTGATAATGATGTCACTGTTGAAGATTCTGAGGTTGATACTATTGCAGATACGCGAGAAGTGCCTGCAAATATTTATACTTGGGTGCAATCTACTGATAGAGCAAATTACTATTTTAATCACCAACAAATAAATTACGAAGTGAGCGAAGAAGGATTTATTAACCTTAATGTGCTTATAGTTCCGACTGTCTGCATGTATGATGAGATTCAGATTGAAGACGTTGTATCAAAACGCCGCTGGAAAATGCTTTCATTAAACGGTTATGATAAACTCGTTGGACGCGCTGACTATTTGAGATTTGATTTTATTGAAGGCACGGTGCAGGTAACGGAACGAATTGACCTAGACGATCAATGGGGAACACTCGATACGGATAAAAGCGGACAACCGATTAAATTAACCGACTTGAAAAAAAATAGCGTCGAATGCAAATTTTACCGCTCAATTTTGAAATATGCAAAAAAACACAATCAGCAAATAATCAAACATTCTTGGGGAAAACTTTCACCGGAAGATAAAAAAATGTCGTCGGAAGATATGCCGTTGATGAAATTGGATTTACCTTGATAGAAAATATAAACACCAAAAAACCGCTGAACCTTCGAGCACAGCGGCTTTTCATTTTGGAAATAATTCCACGTTCTAACCTCTTTCCACGACGATCGACTAATGTCAATCATTGCCACATGATCCGAATAAACGACCTGTATCAGTCAAGTCTATATCGCAAGCAATCTGTTTCGATATGCTCAACATCTCCGTGGACTGTCCTAATTCCAAAGGAAAACATTTGCGATCGTCTCAAAGACTTGCTTCACCTTTTTTCAATAGACACCACTCCTTTGATTAGGATAGTTAAAGAATAGCAGGAAAATTTTATTTTGTCAAGAGATTTGTAAAAAATTTTCAAAAAATTTAGTCAGTGTAATTATTTCTTTGTGGAAACTTTGTTAATGACTTGCTTAACAGCTTTGCCAGCATTCTCAACAACAGCTTCTTTAACCGCCTTGCCAGCAACAACTTCGGATAAAATTCCAACAAGTGCAGTACTTACAACGCCGAGAACATCTTTGAGCAGCGCATTGTACAAATCACCGCCATCAGTTACGCCACGACCATTTGCCGTGATAAAAAACTTCTTCGGATGATCTGAATTTTTCAACGCATCTTCGATTTTATCTTTTATTAGCTTTTCAAGCTGTTCATTACCCATTTAAAAACACTCTCCTAAAAAATTATTTTACATTTTAGAATTTTCTACAATGAGTATAAAAAATCCTGCCGAAAAATTTTAAACAAGAATCATTTTTTTAAATTAAGCTGTTTTGAATTTGTTGACACTTTCTTTGAATGATTCGGAATAACTGGACAGTTCTGCTGCTGCCGCTGCGCTTTGCTCACTTACTGCAGAATTATCGGTAACAACTCTCAAAATTGTCTGTGAAAGTGAATTGACTTGTGACATTTGATTTTGTTGATATTTACTTTGCTCACTAAGTTGACGAATGACTTTTGTAACGGCTTCAGTATTTTCAGTAATGCCGGAAAGTGAATTTGCCGCCGTGTTGACAACCGTTGTTCCATGTTCAATGCTTTCAAGTGCTTTGCCAATCAACTGCTGAATATTTTGTGTCGATTGTGCTGATTGTTCGGCAAGTTTTCTAACCTCGTCAGCAACTACAGCAAAACCGCGACCCGCCTCGCCGGCTCTTGCCGCTTCAATCGAGGCATTAAGCGACAACAACGCTGTTTGTCCGGTTATTTCTTCTAAAGCACCGAGTATTGATTTAATCTGCTCTGATGCCTTTGAGATGTCATTCATTGCGTCAACAACTTTATCCATTTGTGCTCTGCTGCTCTCAATGCTCTTGACTGTATCCGCTGTAGATTGTGTTGCATTTTGTACGTAAACTTCAACTTTTGAATTTTGTTCCATCGTCTCCTGAATTTTCGTCTGTAGCTGCTGAATACTTTCCGTCTGACTCATTGCGCCTTGTGCCAGTGAATGTGATACTTGTGAAACTTCGTTGGCACTATCAGCAACTTTATCAGCCAATTTGCCCATAGATTGCATTTCGCCGCAAAGTTCCTGCCGAATATTTGCAAGATTTGATTGAATAGGTGCATAATCGCCGGCGTATTTCATATTTGTTGCCGTTACCAAATCACCAGATGCCATTGTGCTCAGATTTTCTTCAATGTCCTGAATATAACTCAAAATTCCTGTTCGCATCTTATTCAGCAAATTGTACAAGTCTCCAATTTCATCTCTGCGCTCATAATCAAATTTTTTCGACAAGTGACCTTGTGAAAGCTGATTGATATTGCCTTCAAGTGCAGCAATAGGATCAACTACACGTTCCTCAAATGTCTTTTGTACTTGCCTCAAAAATAAACCTATAGCCACTGCAAAACCTATCATTACGATATATAAAAAATAAGCTGTAATATCGACTACGAGTTGAGCTTCAGCAACCATTTCATTTGTCAATGAAAAGAAATTTTCACTGACTGAAAGCAAATTACTTGGATCCTTTGTTGATTGAAATTCTGAAATTGCAGGTTTAACATCTTTTTGCCAGGTTTCTTTTACTTTTGCATGTTTATTTGAAAAATCACTGATAATTATAATTGAACCGTCTAATTGTTCGATTAAATTATCAATGTTTTGAATCGTCTTATTTGCATCTGCACCTGCCAAAACTTGTTTTACTGCTCGCTGTGAACCACCACGCACAATTCCTGCTTGATTTACTATTGCCGCTGCCTTTGTGAATAACATGAGACTTGCCATTAAACCGATGACCATTACAATGACAAGCTGAAAAACTTTTGTTAATAATTGCCTATTGTTTGCTCATTCATTATAAACACCTCCGATTTGTGATTAATTTCTGGTGGTTAATTTCGCTATGAGTAAAGTAATACCTTTATAAATTTAATTTAATTTTCCAAATGACATCAATCTATAGAAAAAAATTTTTTAAGATTTAATGCTAACGTTCGATATAATTTTTAGAAACCTTTTTGATAAAATTTATTATAAAAAGGACGTGATTTTATATGATAAAAAACATTTATTCAAACTATGACCTTGAGAGTCTCCTGCAAAATACTCAAAGTACCGTAAATATGATTAATGTATTGCAACAATCAGACAAAACAGGTATTCTCAGCAGCGCCGAAAATCAGTCTTATTTAGATATTTTGAAATCAATGCAAAATAAAATTAATTCTAAAACCGAAACGGATAAAGAGGAAGTCAGCAATATTTTTGATAAATATGACAAAGAACTTGAAAAATTTAACAATGAAATGATGATTTACGATATGTTCCACAGCGCTTATATCACAAATGGATTTTTCGGAAGTAATGTAAAATCTAGGTTAAGAAATTCTTATTATAATGCTTGGGGAAATATTTTTTCAATGCAAGCAGAAAGAGTAAGAGCACAATCACAAATCGCAATCCAAACCGCATTGCGTCAACAACTCGGAAGGTAACTGCCATGAATGAAAACGTAATTCATTTAAATAATATGCCGTTTAATGCGATTGAAAGTACTTTGAGCAGTTTGCAGACTAAAATTAAAAATATAAATAACAACTCTTACGCTGATATGTTGCAGGCTGCTAAGGAGCAAATTGCAAATTCTGAAACTAAAACTACTGCTGATATGACGCTTGACGAATACAAGGATTATATTAATCATAAGTTGAATACGATGAAACGAGATTTGACACGTTGTCAAGATGATGTAACTGTTATAATTTCTGATGCCGGATTTGAGGCGATGAAAACTGATTCAGAATATGAAACTTGGGTTTTGGACGTTGTGCAGCAGAATTTATCATATCCAAACTATTTTTACGGAATTGTCAAAAATTCCGCCAATATTTCAGTTCATGAATTTGGCGCAAACAAGGAAGAATATCGCTGTCAAGTTTATAGCGCTAATCGTGATGATAATTTGCCTGTCAACAATGAAACGGAAGATTTTTGGACGTTGCGTAAAAAACGCATGAAGAAAATTTTGGAAATGGAGCAGGAAATTTTTGAAAATTTTTATCAGCTTCAGAAACTCAGCGAACATAAAGCAGAAGTTAAATCGGCACAAATGAAAGCTGAAGGCTTAGTTGATACGAGTAATCCAATGCCTATTATAACAGGAATACCGGCAAAATTTTTACTCAGTATGTTGACAGCGGATTCTTAACAAAAACTTTAATTTAAGAAGGTGATTTTTATCAAGAAAGTAAAAAAAACTAATGCCGCAAGAATTTTGGACAATCTTAAAATTCCTTATGAAGTCAAGAGTTATGAAGTTGACGAAGATGATTTATCTGCGGTTCATGTTGCGGAAACTATGGGTCTTGAAATTGCGACGATTTTTAAAACACTCGTTGCACGCGGCGATAAAACTGGTGTAATTATGGCGGTCATCAATGGTGCCGATGAAGTAGACTTAAAATCACTGGCAAAAACAAGCGGCAATAAAAGTGTCGAAATGGTGGCATTGAAAGAGTTGCAACCTTTGACAGGTTATATTCGTGGCGGTTGCAGTCCACTTGGCGCAAAAAAAAATTATCCTGTCTACCTTGACAGCAAGGCAATTAAACAGGAAAAAATTTCAATCAGTGCAGGTGTTCGCGGTGAGCAGTTGATTTTGTCACCTGCTGATTTAGTTAAAGCCACAAAAGCTACCGTTTCTGAAATAGTTAAAAAAACAAAACTATGATAATTATTACTTTTGATTAAAAATCATTGCATTTCGATAAGTCGCAATAACGTCTATAACCTGCTGATTTGGTTTATTAATAATATTTTGCTTCTTACGTTTATGTTTACCGCTGATCTCAATTTCTGCATCTTCAAAAAGGTCTTCTGCTAATTCCTTATATTCATCTGACTTTGCAAAAGTTATCCACTCGTCTTCTATTGCGCGAACAACCATAATAAATTTTTCCATGATACCAGACATTGAAAAGCCATTACCTTCGTTAATTTTAAGATTATTTGAGTCTGAATCGTTCGGCTTATCATTGATTGATTCGGACGAATTGGCGGACTCAGCTTTCGCAGCCTCAATGCTGATCTCTTTTGCGGTGCTGATCTCGTTGTTGATTTTATTAAGCACGGAACCTTCTTGAGCTGCAATATCTAAATTGACATCATTTTTTGCCGATTGATTATTAATCTGCTCATTGAGTCGAATCATTGAAGGCTCCTCGCTGCTGTTTGGAGTATTTCCAAAAATATTTTCAACATTTGGACCGCCAATTTCTTGAGACGCCTCATAACCTTGTGCACCGCCACTAACTGCACCACTAATACCTGCGCCGCCACCTGCTTTAGCTGCTGCAAGTTCTGCCGTAGCCTCAGCAGATGCTTTAATAAGTGCTTGAGTAACTGCCTGTCTGGCTTCCGCTTTGGTTTTAGCTTTACGTAGCGCCGCTTTTAAGTCTTCGCGAGCTTCTTCAGCTTTTTTTGCCTTTTTGTAAAGGTCCGGATCATTCTTTTTAAGATAACCAAGCTCCTCATTTGAAATCTTTTTTCCGTTCATCAATTTCTGCTTGATTGAAGAAATTCTTTGTTTTGAGTATTCATCTTTGTTAGCCTGTTGTGCTTGAATCATTTTATCAACGAGCGAATGATTATTGGCAGCTTTTAAATCCATTTGTAAATTGCCGGTTGAACTGACGATGCTTTGACCGGTTTTTTGTTTATAATTTGCTGCAAATTTCAAATTTTTCTGTTGAACAAATGAATGTAGCGTTCCTATAACTGTAAAATCCATTTAAATCGCCTCCCTGCCTATTTGATTTTATTTTATCAAATTGATTTTTATAAGTCAATATTTGTTACGTCTCAAAAATTTAAAAAAATATTGACAAATTATAAATGTTTTGATATACTAATATTGTTGAAGGCAACCTTCATTCCTCGATAGCTCAGTCGGTAGAGCACCTGACTGTTAATCAGGGAGTCACTGGTTCGAGTCCAGTTCGGGGAGCCATTTTTTTTTGCAATTTTTAGTCTTTCACCGCATTGAGTGAAGCTATTGCAACTTCAACCATATCATCATCTGGCGGTTTTGTAGTCAAATATTGCAGCCAAAGACCAGGTAATATTGCGACTTTTAAAATTGGATTCTTTGAACATGCTGCCGCTCTTATGATCTCATATGAAATACCGGCAACTACTGGCAATAATACGACTCTGCTGACGATTCGCAACCACAAATCCGGCCAGCCTAAAAATGCAAAAACAAAAATCGAAACTAACATTACAATTAGCAAAAAAGCCGTTCCGCAACGCGGATGTAATCTTGGAAACTTTTGAACATTTTCAACAGTCAATGGCAAATCAGCTTCATAGCAGAAAATTGTTTTATGTTCAGCTCCATGATATTGAAATACTCGCTTAATGTCTTTCATCTGCGAAATTGCAAAGATATAAGCCAAAAAAATTACAAGTCGCAATGCACCTTCCATTAAATTTAAAAATAACGGATCTTCTGTTATTGAATGAAATAATTTTGCCGCACCGGTTGGAATTGCGATGAACAATACTGACGCCAAAATCAGCGCTAAAATTATTGTTCCTGTCATTTCTTTATCTGTAAGCTGCTCATCTTCTTCGCCAGCCATTTTTGCTGAATATGAAAGCGATTTTAAGCCTAATATCAAAGACTCAAAAAGCGAGACGCTGCCACGTAGAAAAGGTTTTTTTAAAATTGGATATTTATCGCTGATTGAATGAACTGCCTTAACTTCAACGGCGATTGAACCATTTGGTTCTCTGACTGCCGTTGCAACTTTTCCGAAACCGCGCATCATTACGCCTTCAATTACAGCTTGTCCACCGACTAAAGGTTTATCCATAAATTCCTCCAAAATCTGTTTGAAAATTTTTACTGATAATTATTATACATTGATAGTTGAAAATTGACAACAAAAAACTCTATCTGCACTTGGAAAAAATCCGGTGAAGAAAGAGTTTTTTATTTGCATATATTTAAATCAACGCATATATTTAATACAAAGTGCTTTCAATTTTCCTGCTTCAGCTTCAATTTGATAATTCGGTTTAAGGCGCCAACCCCAATTATTGCCAACAGTACCCGGTTTATTCATTCGCTCGCTGCTGTCAAGTTTGAGAACGTCTTGCATTGGAAGAATTGCAAATCTTGAATTGGAAGCGTAGGCAAATTCAATCAGTTTTTGGCAAACATCATCAGGACGACGAACATCAGCATTGAGAAGTGCCGCAATATTTACCTTGCTTGCATCATCAATATCTTCCATAAACCAGCCGACAGTCGTGTTATTGTCATGAGTACCGGTATAAACAACTGAATTTTCCGGTGCAACAAATCCGACTCGTCCTTCTTCATTGAAGTCAAGTTCAAAATGCAAAATTTTCATGCCTGGAAAACCGCAGTCTTGTCTGAGTTCCTCAACTTCGTCAGTGATAATTCCAAGATCTTCGGCAACAATTTTAAGTGAAATATCGCCAAATTCTTTTGAAAGTTCTTTAAAGAAATTTTTACCAGGTCCCTTAATCCATTTGCCATTAACTGCTGTTCGCTCTTTAGCGTCAACTTCCCAATAAGCCTCGAAACCACGAAAATGATCTATTCTTACAATGTCAACGAGTTCAAACAATTTTTTAAATCGCAATTTCCACCAAGCATATTTGTCAGCTTCCATTGTCTTCCAATCATATTGAGGATTTCCCCAAAGTTGACCGGTTTTGCTGAAATAATCAGGCGGAACACCTGCGACTTTTTTAGGCGTGCCGTCTTCTTTGAGTTGGAACAAATTTTGATTTGCCCAAGCGTCCGCACTGTCTGCAGATACGAAAATTGGCATATCGCCAAGAATATCAATGCTGTGTTCTTTAGCATAATCGTGCAACTTATTCCATTGAAGTGTAAAAATAAATTGCAGGAACTTTTCGTATTTAATTAAGTCTGATAAATTTTCACTGACTTTTTGCAGAGCCGCATTATCACGTTGTTTAATATCATCGCTCCAATCAGTCCAATCCTTATCATGATTTGCCTGTTTAAGTGCCATAAACATTGCATAATCATTGAGCCAATAAGATTCTTTATTGCAAAAATTGTCAAAAGCAAAATTTAATTCAGCGTCATTCTTGTCGACAAAATTTTTAAAAGCCTTTTTAAAACAATCATTCTTGAAAGGAATTACACGATTAAAATCAACGGAAGACGGATTTTTTGACGGATTAAAGTTCTCAACGTCCGATTCATTAAGCAAGCCACGTTCAATTAAATCGTCGATTGAAATTAACATTGGATTGCCTGCAAATGCTGAAGGCGATTGATAAGGTGAATGCCAATTACCAACAGGATTAAGCGGCAAAATTTGCCAAATTGATTGACCGGCGGCCTTTAAATAATCAATAAAGTCAAATGCCTCTTTGCCGAGATCACCAATTCCATATTTTGACGGCAGTGAAGTAGGATGCAACAAAATTCCTGCTCGCCTATCGTAATTTTGTTTTTGAGGTAAGTTACGAAGCAAAACGCCTTCAAGCGGTTTAAGAGTCAAATAAACTCTGCCGCGATGTACAGGATATTTTTGCTCCGAATCAAATGCGTCAACAAAACCGCCTGTAGCAAAATCGCTTACATCAAATGAAACTTCATGTACTTTGTCAACTGAACGATTAAAGGCGACAATATAAGAATCACTTTCAGCCTCTTGACCGAAAGCATCACGGCCGTTGAGAATTACACGAGCATAAGCAAGGATATCATCTTTTGCATAAAGCGGCAAAAGTTCACCTGTCTGCAAAACGGTGTGGTTATTTCTCTCTGCAATGAATTTTTTGCACTGCTGCCTGATATTATCGTCACCGCCGTCCCAAGTATATGTGCGTCTGTTTGTAGGGTCTTTGAAACCTTCCATTGCAATTTCATCGCCGTAGTAAATACTTGGAACACCCGGATAAGTCATCTGCCAAAGAGTTGCCATAATCAGACGAGCTTTAGCAATTCTTTCATGTCTTTCATCAAGTTTAAATTTATATGGATCCAATCCTGCCGGAACTTCATCAAAATCAGTTGCATCACCTAAAATTGTCATCGCTCTGATTCTGTCGTGGCTGCCTATTAAATTCATCATTGCGTAGAAATTTTCTTTAGGATAATTTTCGCGCAGACTTTCAAGGCGCCTCATACATTCTTTACCGTCAATGTTTCCAAGAAGGAAATTAATCAAATGTTCGCGGAATGGATAATTCATTGCTGAATCCATTTCACGACCGCAAAGATATTGACGCTGAAAACCATAAGCGATTTTATTTGAAGCATCTTCCCAAACTTCGCCAATTATAACCGCGTCAGGATTTGTTTTTTTGAGTTCGGCATAAAATTCTTCAGTAAATTCCATTGGCAATTCGTCAATAACATCTAAACGCCAGCCGCTAATGCCTTCATTGAGCCAATGTTTTAATACGCTGTCATCTTTGTGAATTATAAAATTTCTGTAAGAAGGCGTTTTTTCTTCGACGTTTGGCAGCGTCCAGAAATTCCACCAGCATTCATAATCGTTCGGATAATTTCTGAAAATGTACCAATCATAATAAGGCGAATCCTTCGACTGATAAGCGCCGAGACTGTCATAGCGTCCGTCACGATTAAAATAAATGCTTTGAGCGCCTGTATGACTGAATACGCCGTCAAGAATTATTTTTATACCTTTTTCGCGTGCCGTATCAATCAAATGGCGAAATTCTTCATTCGTGCCGAAAATTGGATCAACTTTATAATAATCGCCGGTGTCATAATGATGATTGCTCTCTGATTCAAAGATAGGATTTAAGTAAATGACGGAAATTCCAAGTTCTTTGAGATAATCCAATTTGCTTTCAATGCCTTTGATGTTGCCGCCAAAGAAGTCGTAAGCTGCAATTTCGCCCTTAGAATCCATGAAATAACGCGGATCGTCACTCCAGCTTGCATGATAAATTGCGCCTTTCTTTTCGATAATTTCATTGCCGACACGACAAAATCTGTCCGGAAAAATTTGATACATTACAGAATGTTTGAACCAATCCGGAGTTTTTGCACCTTTCTCATAAACCGTAACTTGAAATGACGGCGGAACATGATTATAAAGTTCGCCAAGTCCTCCAAGTTGTTCGGAATTATTGCCGTAGTAATATGTTCGGTGGTTCGTCTCGATTATGAAGTAATACCAGAAAAGACAGCCTACATCTGGAAGCGTCAAAGAAATTTTGTAAAATTTTTCTTCGGTTTCATCATCTGTGGAAAGTTCCAAAATTTTTTCTTCACCGTAGTCTTGCCATGTGCGTAATGAAACTTTTTTAATTGGTTCTTCAGTGTTAATTTTGATTCCGAGTTGAATTTTGCTGCCAACTTCCGCTGCACCGACTATTGAACGGTAATAAATTTTTTGTGAATTATGTTCTACGTTTTTTCGTTCTATCACTAATCAGGCACCTCCAATTTTTAAATTATTAATTTAGCATTCCTTGCAACATTTTAAGAAGCCGGTTTAAATTTTTATATTGTATCCAGTCATTTTGTTCTCTTCTCATCTGCATTAACTCAGGGATAATATTTTTACAAATATCTTTTATTTTATCTACAACAGGATATTGGATATTAATTATATTGGGTATTTCATCAAGTAATAATTGTATTTGACATACTTCTATTGATCCTACAGATAACGACTTATATATGCATTTTAAAGACAATTCTTCAAAAAAATTACGATCTGACTCTCCAAGTCCAAGATTTTTGCTAACCGTTAAACACGTCAAAAATAAATTTAATTTGTTTTGAAACAATTCCTCATCAACATTATATGCGGACAAATTTGCCGGTAATATAAGCGGTGACAATGTTTCAACGAGTGTGTCAAATAAACGTTGATTAATTTGTTCTGTGGTTTCATTCTGTATCATTTGCCTTGATGACATATAATTTAAAATTTCATCATCGTAGACGTCATTTTTATCATACTTGTAAAAATAAGTCATATCTCGCACACTTGTTAGATCAGCTCTGCCTCTGTTGCATTTAATAATAAATTCTTCTTTTGATTTAGTAAAATAGTGATTAACGCAAATCTTCAAGATTCATTTAAATTCAACGGCACATGTTCGCCATTCTCATTTGCAGAAAATTTGCCATCATAATATAAAACAAAATGAGGATTGGCAATAATATAAATATAACGAGGATTGGCAATAGTTTTGACATTTTCGTTACGAAAGAAATTATTTTCAGCTCTATGAAGGAACCTTTGCAACACACCTTTAGAAAAGTCGGCATTTTCTTGATCCGAAGAACCAAAAATATGCCAATTCATTGCAAGACCGGCAATATTTGGATTCAATGCAAAGACTTCATTAACGACCTCAATAATGGATTTATTATTTTTTGGCAGTATAAATTCATCAATATCAATAAATGCCATATATTTACAATCAAATTTAAAACTTTGCAAGGCATCATTATAAGCTAACATCTGAGCGGTCTTACCAGGACAGATCATGTAGTCAACAATACCATTTTCGATATATGGTTGCAAAATTTCTTTAATATTGTCTGTACT
>CAJOHI010000036.1 GCA_905234365.1 uncultured Selenomonadaceae bacterium
CGTAACAGCGGGGGCATATACCTTCACCGTAACTACGGAAACCGGAATCGTAGGAGTAGAGGGGGCAACAGTCGAGCTCGGCAGCGGCACCAATACAGTGGTGACCTGGACCGACACGGCAAACATTAATTTTGATTGATTTAATAAGTAATGATGATTTTTGAAAAATTACAGGGAAAGTGTCAACCTTTTTAAATTTCAAAATTTATCAAAACGCGACTTAATGCCTCTAGTTTTAACTATGAGCATATAAGGCGCAATTTCCAATTGACAATTTGAAAATTTGGAAACTAATAGAAATTAAATCCGCAGACTTTTGTCGTGAGGAATTTGTCAAAAAAATAAGTGCAGATGCGTAATACATCTACACTTTCATGATACTAAAATGCCGGATTAACCGACGCTGAAAATGATTAATTATCCGACAAGCTCGTAACCTGCATCTTCAATGACTTTTTTAAATTCATCCGTTGAAATTTCACGTTCCATTGTAACTTCAGCATTATTTTTTTCGAGACTCACAACGACATTTGTTACGCCATCCATTTTTGAAAGTGCATCATTGACATGCTTGACGCAATGTTTACACATCATTCCTTCAATTTTCAACTCTTTAGTCATTGCTGCTTCCTCCTCAACATTTTCTGTTTGCACATTTATAATATCAAAATTTGAATTGATGTCAACATTTCCAGTTTCAGCTTTAAAATTTGAATGTTTAACTTTAAAAAATCTCAGTCTCAACGCATTCAATACGACGCAGACACTTGACATACTCATTGCCGCCGCACCAATCATTGGCGAAAGTTTTAAACCGAATGAATTATAAAAGACACCGGCGGCAAGCGGTATACAAATTACATTATAAAAGAATGCCCAAAAGAGGTTTTGTTTGATATTTGTAAGGACTGTACGACTGAGTTTAATTGTGCTAACGGCGTCAAGTAAATCATTGCGAATCAGAATTGCATCGGCGGCTTCAATCGCAATATCAGTTCCGGCACCTATTGCAATTCCTAAATCAGCTTTTGCAAGTGCCGGCGCATCATTAATTCCGTCGCCAATCATTGCAACTTTATGTCCATTATTTTGAAGTTTTGAAATTTCCTGTTCTTTATTTTCCGGCAGTACATCTGCAATAACTTTTGTAATTCCGAGTCGTTGAGCAATAGCCTTTGCCGTGCGTTTATTGTCACCGGTCAACATTACAACGTCAATGCCAATTCGTTTAAATTCTTCGACAGCGGTGATACTTGTAGATTTTTCAACGTCAGCAACGGCGACAATGCCAATAATTTGCCTGTCTCTTACAAAAATCAGCGGTGTCTTGCCTTCGTCAGCGAGTTTATTAACAGTTGGTTTAATTTCATCAAGATTTATCTTACGCTCTGCAAAAAAATTTTCATTGCCGGCAAAATATTTAACATCATCAAATTCAGCTTCAACGCCCTTGCCAAATACCGCTTTAAAATTTTTCATAGGCAGCGGCGTTATTTTTTTGTCTTCAGCAAATTTTACAATCGCTTCTGCCAAAGGATGTTCGCTGCCGGTTTCAAGACCTGCGGCTATTGAAACAAATTCATCATTTTGCATTTTTAAGGCAGCATTGACAAAAATATTTGTAACTTTTGGTTTGCCGACGGTCAATGTTCCGGTTTTATCAATTACAACGGTGTCGATTGAATGAGCAGTTTCCAATGCTTCACCTGATTTAATCAAAATGCCGTTTTCAGCGCCTTTGCCTGTTCCAACCATTATTGCTACAGGTGTTGCAAGTCCAAGTGCACAAGGACAACTTATAACTAAAATTGAAATTGCAATAGAAAAGGCAAATTCAATCGTCGCACCTACATAAAGCCAAATTAATCCTGCAGCGATCGCAATTAAAATTACCGCAGGTACGAAGATTCCGGCGATTTTATCTGCCAATTTTGCAATAGGTGCCTTTGAGGCTGAGGCTTCCTCGACAAGTTCAATAATTTTGCTGATTGTCGTATCGTCGCCAACTCTTTCGGCCTTATAATGAATAACGCCGTTAATATTTATTGTGCCACTTGTGACTTTATCACCAACGGTTTTATTTACAGGTATTGATTCGCCGGTTATCATTGATTCGTTAATACTCGTAACACCGTCAATAATTATGCCGTCCGCCGCGATTGATTCGCCTGGTCTGACAACAATTTCATCACCAATAATTAAATCCGCTGCGTCAATGGTAATTTCTGAACCGTCACGAATGATATTTGCCTGCTTTGGCGCCAATTTTAATAACTTTTCAACAGCTTGCGAAGTCTTACCCTTTGCGCGAGTTTCCAAATATTTGCCAACCGTTATTAAAGTGACAATCATTCCGGCAGACTCAAAATATAAATTACGGCTGTACTCTCCGACAATTGACAATTCACCATGACCTAAACCGTAACCAATTCTAAAGAGTGCAAAGACTCCAAACGCTGCTGCAGACATTGAACCGAGAGCGACTAAAGTATCCATATTCGGTGCGCCTTGCAACAGTGTTTTAAAACCGTTGATGTAATATTTGCGATTCAAATACATTATTGGCAAAATCAGCAGAAATTGCGAAAAGGTAAAAGTTATTGCATTTTCAATGCCGTCAAAGATTGGTATCGATAATCCAAACATTGAGTGCATTGCAATGAAAATTGTAGGCACCAGGAATATTATTGACCATTTAAGTCGAGTTTCCATATTTTTGATTTCATCTTCAACTGTTGGCGTTGGTGCTGAATTAATTGCCGGATTTGCATTATTTTTAAGCGAGGCGCCATATCCTGCGTCAACTACAGCTTTAATGATCTGCTCATTTGTTATATTTTCAATACGTTTAACCTGCATGGAATTTGTCAAAAGATTAACGCTGACATTATCAGCGCCTACAAGTTTTGCAACTGCCTTTTCGACTCGTGCAGAGCAAGCCGAACAACTCATGCCGGTAATATTAAAATTTTCCTTAATCATATTTTTACCACTAATTAAAATTGTCTAAATTTTGTTTTCAGTTCCGTTAAATAAACGCTTTATATTTGGTCTATGTCTAAGCACAATTAAAGTTGCGGCGAATACGCCAAAATCCACGAACGGTTGAGGATATTCAAAAAATATCGCCAAAATTGGAACGAGAATTGACGCAACTATTGAACCGAGTGAGACGTAACGAGTAATTAAAACGATTGCAAGCCACACAAGAAATACAATCAGCGCAGGTTTAGGCATCATAACTGTTATAACGCCGAGACCTGTTGCAACTGCCTTGCCGCCTTCAAAGAGTGTAAATATCGAAAAAACATGACCGACAATCGCCATAAATCCTGCAAAGACCATTGACCAAGACGTTCCAATAAAACTTTCAGCAAGAAGTACAGGTATTACGCCTTTCAAAAAGTCCAGCGCAAAAATTAAAAGTCCGGCTTTCTTGCCAAGTGTTCGCCAAGCATTTGTTGCACCAATATTTCCGCTGCCATATTCTCGCAGATCGACTTTCCAAATCATCTTTCCAAAAATTAAACCGTTCGGAATTGAGCCAATAAAATAACTTAATGACAATATTACAATCCAAGTAAGTATTAACACTTAATCCACCTCTGTTGAATAACGATTTTACAAATATTATATCTCGAAAAATCTGGTTACAAAAGTTCTTAGCGTTTCCTGTAAGTACATCACGTTAAATAATAGCGCTTCTGATTGCGGTCTTAATTTGGTGTAATGAAATACCGGCGAATGTGTAACCATGTAGTCAGTTGGATATGGCACAACCTCAATGCCTTGCTGTTCAAAATTCAATACTGCACGTTTCATATGAAATGCCGAAGTTACTAAAATCGGTCTGCTCAAATTCTTTTTGCGAAGAATATCCGCCGAAAATTTTGCATTTTGAGTAGTGTTTATGCTGCGAGTTTCAACGATTATATCCTTAGCCTCAACACCGAGACTTTTAAGCACTTTACTTGCAATTTTTGCTTCAGCGCCGGTATCTGAATAAACTTGACCGCCGCTTAATAGAATTGGTACATTTAATTTGCGTTGAAGTCTAACTGCCGTCAATAATCTGTTTGCCGGACTTGAGCAAAGAGCACCGGCGCCGTCAACGTCGGGTACATCTGGTATTGCACCGCCGCCAAGTAAAATTATTACGTCGCCGCTGCCTGCTTCAATCTCAGCCGGTGGACTGTAAGCACTTTCAAGACTACCTATAACTTTTTCGGCAATAAAACCTGTGCATAATAAATAAAATGCTAAAGTCAATGTCGCAATTATCATCGCCAATTTTGGATCATGCCGCACTCGCCAAGCGTAAATTGCGACGATAAAAAAGGCGACTATAAATATTCCTGGCGGTAATATCCAACTTGCACCGAATTTTAATAAATATACCAATTTTTCACACCTTTGAAATTTAAATTTCATCGAATGGTACAGCACTCAAAATTAAATTTGGATTATTTTCACGAATCCAACCGAGTGACCATTCATTCTCAACGATTAAAACAGGCTGATTATTTCTGTCCGTGACAAACATTCCTCTGTCAGCACCTCGAAGTAATGCAGGTGTAACCGTTTTTCCGTCTTCAAATTTAAGCCACCGCGCTACTTCAAAAGGCTGCATTGTCAACAAAACATCAACGCCATATTCGCTTTTAAGTCTATATTGCAACACTTCAAATTGCAGAGTGCCGACCGTGCCAACAATGTAAGATTCCGTACCTGCGCCAACTTGATTGAATAATTGGATAGCACCTTCCTGCGTCAACTGCTCAATACCTTTGGTAAACTGCTTGCGCTTCATTGTATCTTTTGCCTGAACTCTTGCGAATTTCTCCGGCGGAAAAATCGGAAAATCCTCAAACTTAAACTTATGAGCAGAATCAGTTAAAGTGTCGCCAATTCCAAAAATACCTGGATCGAACAATCCAACAATATCGCCCGGATAAGCCTCATCAATAATTTGTCTGTCCTGCGCCAAAAATTGCTGTGGCTGCGAAAGTTTAATCAGCTTATCTTCTTGAGCGTGCCAAACATTCATATTGCGTTCAAACTTGCCGGAACAAATTCTAATAAATGCTAATCTGTCGCGGTGTGCAGGATTCATATTTGCCTGAATTTTGAACACAAAGGCAGAAAATTTTTCATCAATCGGCTCAATAATGCCGTCACTTGACATTCTTGAAGCAGGCGGCGGTGCCAATTTTAAATACTCCTCCAAAAAATTTTGAACGCCGAAATTCGTCATGGCACTGCCAAAAAATGTCGGCGTTAAATCACCGGCATCAACTTTAGCTTTGTCAAAATTTTCACCGGCTTCATCTAGCAGCATTAAATCATCTTGCAGCGCGTTGAAAGTCTCTTGACCAATTCGCTCAATCATTTCCGAAGAATCAACAGCGAATATTTCGGAATTTCTCTCAAGTTGACCATGCGAAGTATCCTCAGCAAACAACTCAATTTGATTCTTTTGTCTGTCGAAAACGCCTAAATATTTGCCGTCAATTCCAATCGGAAAATTCATTGGATAAGTTGGAATGCCTAAAACTTTCTCAATCTCGTCCATTAAATCCAGCGGTGCTTTGCCATACCTATCCAATTTATTGACAAATGTAAATATTGGTATTCGACGCTCGCGGCAAACTTTAAACAACTTCTTTGTTTGCGCTTCAACGCCTTTTGCCGCGTCAATAATCATAACGGCGCTGTCAACCGCCATTAATGTACGATAAGTATCTTCGCTGAAGTCTTGGTGACCTGGCGTATCAAGAATATTTATTTTAAAGCCGTTGTAATCGAATTGCAAAACAGAACTCGTAACGGAAATACCGCGTTGTTTTTCAATTTCCATCCAATCACTGACGGCATGACGCTGTGTTTTACGTGATTTAATAGAGCCGGCAAGATGAATTGCGCCTCCGTAAAGCAATAATTTTTCAGTTAATGTTGTTTTGCCGGCGTCCGGGTGAGAAATTATAGCAAAAGTCCGGCGTTTATTTATTTCTTCAGCTAGTGTTGACAAATTTTTTGCCTCCAATCTGCTTATTTTATCTATTATCGATGCTGAAAAGTTGAGTTAATTACATAATGAACAGCCTTTAAATGCAGTGATTATAGCATAAAAAAAATAAACCGTCCAGGACTTTTTCGCCTTTCCAAAATACATATAAAAATAAGCGCTTTCAACTGATTTTTCAGTTAAGCGCATTTTTATTTTAGAATATTTTTACATGACATTTGCTAATTTAATCAAGGATAATTACATCGTTGGAGCAGCAGGAGCAGGAGCAGTTCCGCCACCGGCTAAAGCATTAGCAGCTTCAATAGCTTGATGTGCTTTATCAATGGAAAGTGCAAAGGACTTCATCAACTTATCAGTGTTATGGAATCCGTAACTGTTTTCAGCGCAAGCCCAATCCCAGAACCATTGACCTTCGCGAATCAACAAACGTGCTTGAGCAAGCTGCTCATCATTTGCGCCTCTATCCATAGCGGCTTTAATTGACAAATGAGCTTTAGCGCAAGTTTCACCGGCAATTCGTTGAAGTTTAAAGGTATTGTCGTGAATTGTCTTGACGCGAGCAATTAAAGTTTCAGGACTTTCATCATGGCACTTGAGGCAAGACTGCTCAACGGTTTTAAGCGGAGAAGTCATCCAGTGCGAAGTATACTTTTGACCATTTTCACGCATATAAGGCATATGACAATCAACACAAGTTACGCCTGCATCATGGTGAACGCTTGTAACCCAATTTTCAAACTCCGGATGTTGTGCCTTGAGCATCATAGCGCCACTATCTGGATGTTTCCAATCACCTTGAAAAGCGCCTGCTTGTCCAGATTGATAAAATTGCAACTCATTTTCCGGATCAAAACCATTGTCCCAAGGGTGATTGACGCGACCATCTTCTGCCATGAAATAATACTCGTTGTGACATTGTGAACAGACATAACCGCGCATGTCGTTATGCGAAGCATTATTAACATCAATGCCGCGACGAGCCATAGAATCAACGAAACCTTGCTGATAAACTCTAAGCTGCATTGTATCAGGATCGTGACAAGTTGAGCAACCCATATAAAGTTCAGTACCTTCAACTGTATCCTTATCCGTGTAAGGTGGCGTTACTTCAGCAAAAGGCTTTGAGGCAAATTCCCAGCCACTTTCTTTAAACCATTTGTCATACATATAAGAGCCTTTACAAGCGATACAGTTGCCTTTTTGCGGAGGAATACGCTGAGAATTTATCTGATCGACACCTGCCCAAACGTGACCGCGAGCAACGTCATATTGAACAGAGAATTTATAACCTTTGAAGTTTTCCAGCATTTCCGGCTGTTCCTCAAGATAAGAAACGTGAGGCAGTGAACCGCCGTAACCTGTTGGAGAAGGTGCTGCTTCCTTATTTTTCATATATGAATTGTATTGCAGCGGATAAGCATCTTTATAACCGATTTTAGTCATTTTCATATCTTCAGGAATTTTTGCAAGTTCAAAACTCGTACCCGGCTTTGCGCCGACTCTGATTACGATAAAGCCGAAGAATATCACTGCTACTGCAAGTATTCCGGCTAAATAAATTTTCATCTTTGACATCTTTTTTCACCTCTTTAATTAAAAAATCTTTCATTTGATTGCAATTCCGCCTTCAAGCGGATTGGAACCGTGAGCAATTCGGCTGTGACATTTCAAGCAGTTGTCATTTCTGTCATCAACGTAAGACATGGTTTTCTCATGGCAACGCAGACAATTTTTGTTGACCATTTTGCGTGAATCTTCATCAAGTTCAATGCGCTGCGGATAGTCTCTCATAACTTCATGATACATGTCGACCATACCGGTTCGGCCTTTCTCAATCAGATAAATGGCGCTGTTGTCGTGAGGCAAGTGGCACTCAACGCAATCTTGATCTCTGTGACTTGACATTGCGAAGGTTTTTGCTTCATATTCCATTGAATGACACGTTCCGCAAAATGTTGGAGTACCAGTTGCGTGCAACATTGCACTTGCAACTCCGACAAAGGCAACACCAATCACAAAACCACCTGCCACAAATTTTAATGCGTTGCTCTTTAAAAGCTCTTTCCAGTTCATAAAATTTCACCTCCTAAAATTTAATTCGTAATTCAATAATGGATTAACCGAAAGATATAGAACCGTTTGCATTAATTCCGCCAAAATGACTTGTTAAATCTTCATTGGCGCCAAGCGGCTCATTACTGTCAAAGCGAATGTCATTTGGATTCGTTATAAGCCACCAAGTCTCGTATTTTAATGGACCAATATTTTTGAAAGTATAAGGTAAAATCCAATCCAATTTAATAGAATTGTTGCCAACTTGATAAACATGAAGGAAACGTCCTCGATTTTCAACATAGCCGTCAATATAGAGATAATTTTTACCGTTATCCATATGAACTAAAATCGGCGGCTGAACACCTTGCAAACCAATTTTATCTCCGACAATGTTGCCGTCACACGAAACCTTATAATAACCGTCATCGTCAATGTGAAGTTGGATATAATTCCTCATTCCATTTTTAAAACTTACTATATTTGAATCATATCGTGTCAATGTTTGACAATAACTTTCCGGTAGTTGGCGATACTTATCTTTGAACAAGTCAGGATATTCATCAAAAAGCAGAGTTGCCATAAAAAGACCTTCAGCATAACAACCAATCTCGTAAGGATTAAAGTAAACTGAAATTCCATGTGGATCAATAGTAAAGTTGAGTTTATCTTCAATGACTTGTTGAGTGATATGTTCTTCAGCGCCTTCAAAAGGTGACTGCGGTGAATCTTCATGAAGTCGCGTCATGATTGCTTTAATTAAAACTTCAGCGTTATTGCAAACATCTGAAATATTTAAACGTTTACCGGTTGCGGTATCGAAGTTGACGCCGAAATAACCGTACATTCCATGAACGCCGCCCATATAATCTTCGGTCATCTCCAAAAGACTCAATACAACAGAATCAGCACGACGAACTATAATATCATTGCGGTCGTAGAATGATCTAAAGTTGTCCGGCATTTCTTGTTTTAATGATTGTGCTTCTTCGTGATATTTAAGTTGGCGTTTAATAGCGCTGTCATGCAAATTTCTGTCATATTCGTTAATTGACTTAAAAAGTTTCGGATACAATTTAGCGGCATCATCGTTCATGTTAATTGATGTCCAACTTTGAGTTAATAAATCGTCAGCTTCATTGTAAATTATTTTATACATTCCAAAAAGTGGTTTAATTTCTTTTGCCTCTGATTGACTGCCGCATATCAAAATCAACAGCAGCGTCAAAATAAAGTATCGTAATTTAATCATTAAAAACACCTTCTAAGACGTTCATTTAAATCTGATAACAGCAATTAGTGTTCCTGCAACTATTGAAATTGCACTCAGCCATAAAAGCCAGATAAAAGGCTTAGTACTGATTGTTGCGCTTATCGGCATTGAAGACAATTCTTCAAACGAAGGTAAAATCTCAAGTCGAATCCTCGATTCATCGCCAGATATTCCGGTCAATCTCATTCGCTTATCACCGTTGAAAAATGAAATTGCTTTGGAAGTTCCGCCGGTTAATGTGACTTCAATCGTCGGCTCAACAGTTTCGACTTCATTGCCTTCAGTAACTGAAATTTTTACTTTTACTGCTGTCGGTTGACCTGATTCATCAGTTTCAATTTCCGAATCCTCAAAGATATAAGCATATTTGCCTTCTAAAGTAAATTTCTTGCGTTCCAAAAATAATTCGCTGACTTGTAAATCTTGAGGCGGTGAAGGTGCAATGTAAATGTCACCTGCAAAAGTTCGTAAAATCGCCGGTTCCCTTGCAGCGTCCTCACCGTTGATTCTAAGTTTAGTCAGTGCTTTAGCTGTTTCGCCGTCGACGTTGTAAACGTAAAATTTTTTCAGCTCATCTTCATGAAATTCTTGACCTTCATAAGTAATTTTATATCCAATTATTTCATTTGTAACATTCGGTATCAATTCTTGCGAAATAGTCTTTCCATTTGAAGAAAGCATAATTGCGATAAGTCCGAATAATACGCCAAAATGTGTGATAATTCCGCCATAACTTATGCCTTTAAACTTAAACTTGACAAAGGTAAAAATTATTAAAATTGCAAGTATTACGGCAAGTGGTGAAGTCGTTCTGACGTAAAAATTTGTGTCAACTGCCGCCGGATTATCCATTGCTGCCGTCAACAAAGGCATTGACATTCCGATCCAGACGATTGCTGCGATAAAAACTAAGATTAGCGAACCGAGCAGAATTATAAATGCTCTTTCGCTGAATGATTCGTACATCTTACCTTTTGGTAAATATTGTGACTTTTGCATAAGGATTATCAAGCCGCCGATTAATACGATTGCATTGACGATTGAGATTGTAAGACCTATATTTGATTCGCCAAATGAATGTACTGAAAAATCGCCGAGTATGCCGGAACGTGTCAAAAAAGTTCCGTAAATTACCAATGAATAAGTAAAAATTGCGGCAAGGTGGGTAATTGGCAAGACTGCCGGTTTTGATTTCGATAAATTTATCAAATGCAGCAGTACAGCACTTAACAGCCAAGGAACCAATGACGAATTTTCAACAGGGTCCCAGCCCCAATAGCCACCCCAACCAAGCACCTTGTAAGCCCAATATCCGCCGACAAATATTCCGGCTCCAAGAAATGACCAGGCTATAAGCGTCCAAGTCCTTGAACTTTCTAAAAAATTTCGCGTTGCAGGTTCCGTTATCAAATTGCCTAAACTCAACGAAAATGGCACAGCTAACAATGCGTAACCAACAAAGATGATTGGCGGATGAATTGCCATCCATGGATCTTGCAGCAGCGGATTTAATCCAATTCCGTCAACGACTGCAACCTCACTTAATACAAACGGACTCCTTGCAAGCACTAAAATTGTCAACGCTGATTGAATAAAGTAATAGACAGTCAAAGTCGACGGCAATGCACGCTTATAGACAAGGATAATTCCGGTGATTGCGTGGAAAAATAGCCAAAGAAGAAATGAACCTTGCTGACCTGCCCAAAATGCTGAAATTTTATAAATAGTTGGCAATGATATTGATGAATAACTTATAACGTAGGCAATTTCAAAATTGTCAGTTAATATAAGCCACCAAAGATATGCACTTGTCAAGGTTATGAAGCCCAGCGAAGTTGCAGCAAAAATTTTAATTTGTTTTGTTGAAGGCACTGTCTGCATTGAACAGATTAACATTACTGCAAGAGATGTCGCAAGCGCTACGCCGAGTAATAAACTGCCTGTCAATAATCATCACCACCTTATCAATTTATTTTATAAGAATTTTAAGTTTTAATCTTGTCTCTGATTTTCATACTTAGACGGACATTTAATTAAAAGTTTATTGGCATGAAAAGAATTGTCATCTGCATTATATTTTCCGATTGCCACAACATGATAAGCAGAGTCAAATTGATCCGGTTTAGTTCCACGATATTTGACAGGCATTGTCTTGCCGCTGTCTTCATCTTTAAGCGTGAAGGTAAAATCATTATCAATCTGCTGCGGTTGAACGTTTTTATCAAGCAAACCTTTGACTTGCACGCTGCCTTTCGCGGCTTCAGCTTCAGCAATGCTCACGTAAGGTGTCACAGAGTCTGCCAAATTCCAGCCGGCGTAACCAATAAATATTAAAATTAAAGCAATAAGTAAAATTTTTCTGTTCATAAAAATCACCTGAAATTTCGTTTCATTAAGTATACAAAAATCAGCATTGAATCAATAATTGCTGCAATTAAAACCATTAACATCGTGGGATTCATATCAATGCCGCTTGAATTTATTATTGACGGGTGTAGTGAAAAATACATTCTAGGCAAAATGAAGACCAAAAACGGCACTGTTATTACTGAAATCAAAGAATAGACAGCAGAAACTTTTGCGCGTGTTTTAACTTCATTAACTGCCAATCGCAGCGTTAAATATGCTCCGTAAATCAGAATCAGCACAAAAATTGTCGTTTGACGCGGATCCCAATTCCAATAGGCTCCCCAAGTCAACTTGCTAAAAATTGCTCCGCTGATTGTAGATAATAAAACGCTCGCCATGCCAATCTTCGCCGCTTTTGCACTGAGTTCGTCTTTGGACAAATCGCGACTTTTCAAATAACCGGCGGCATAGATGGCACTTGTAAAAAATGCTACGACTGAAACCAAAGCGGTCGGAACGTGAAAATAAATTATCCGCACGAGATAACCTAAACCTTCAGCCGGAGGAACTATCAAAAATACTGCGGCAATTATCGCCAATGTAAATAATATTATCAATAAAAGCATTTATCAATACCATAAATAATCAAATAATATAGAGGATATCACTATCAATATTAAATTATAAATTACCATTAAAATTAATAAAGGCACTGAAATTTCCAAGCCTATGAACGAGATTTGAGTCAATTTTATCGCAGGCAAGAAAATTGGCAGAATTATTGGAAACAACAAAATTGGAAACAATCCATTTTTTACTGACGCTACTGAAGAAATTGCCGCAATTAGAGTTCCTGCTCCGGATATTCCGCATATTACAAAAAATGTTGTAACGATTAAAATTAGCGGCTCTGCAACATCACAATCAAATAATACGATAAATATCGGCAGCAAAATTGTTGTCATTACAATCATTGAAATCAACGAATAAATAATTTTGCCGAACAGAATAGACTGCGAATCGCCATAGACTTTAAGCGTTATTATTGCCTCGTCGTCAAATGTATGATTAATTGCCGAAGACGCAAAGAATATTGTAACCCAAAGGATTGCCGATAATAATTCAGGTTCTAATTTTGCACCTTGAATCGCTAAACTTATACAGGCAAGCGTTGTCAATGAAAACATCAGCATTGAGGCAAATATTGCGCGTTGACGAAAACTTACTGCAAATTCTTTTTTGACAACCTTAATCAGTCTATAAATTGATAAATTCATTGCCTATTTTTGCCTCATCTCTGTCATTTGTCGCCATCAAAATCAATTTGCCTTTAGCCGCCGCACTTTTGACTTCATCAATTACAATATTTTTGCCTGCTTCGTCAAGATTAGTGCAAGGTTCGTCAAGCAGCCATACATCAGCGTTAATGCTCAACAAAACTGCAAATTTCAAACGTTGAATCATACCTGTCGAGAAACTGCCAACAGATTTATTTTTGCTGTCAAAGTTTAGATTAACTCTGCTGAAAAGTTTATCAATATCCGAATCTGTTAAAATTTCATCTCTCAAGGCACTGAAAAATTTTAAGTTTTCAACTGCTGTAAGTTGTGAATATAAATTCATCACCGGAGCAACAACGGCAATTTTTTTTCGAAATATAATCCGATCAATATTTTTATCAAATTCGAATGCCTTGACTGTTCCGAAATCCGGCAAAATAAACTGACCTGCAAGTTTTAAAAATGTTGATTTGCCAGCGCCATTTGAGCCTGTTATAACAGTGATTTTTCCAGACTTCAGCTCAACGGAAATATTGTCAAAAATTTTATTGTCGGCGAATGAATGACTGACTTTATCAAAAGAAATTTTTGTAATCATATGATTTTATCTTTGTTTAGCTGCATGCAATTTTTATTGCAAATTAGAAGACCTTCATTTTCCATATGTTTAATTTCTCGCGTTAAGGCACTACGGTTACATTCCAATTCTTTAGCCAACTGAACACGTCCTGGAACCTGTACAATGTATTTTCTTTGCTGCTTTTCACATTGCAGAAGATATAAAATAATCCGTTCGCGCAATGACTTTTGAGACAATAATTCTATCTTTTGTATCATTAAAATATTCTTTCGACAAAATGCCTCAAGGAAATTTTTCATTACAACGCCATGAATGCGACCAAGTTTAACGCCAATGCCTATTAATGAACGGTATGGAATCCATAAAACTACAGCCTCAGTCAATGCTTCAATCGAAGTTGGATTCGCTTCCATGTCTAAAATTGCTGATGTACTGCCGATTATTGCACCTCGTTCAAGTCTATGACCTATAACTTCGTTGCCCATTCTGTCTTCAGAAACAACTTGTGCTATACCTTTGACTATTACTCCGATTTTTGAATTACTTTTATACGATTTTAATATTCTTGTGCCACTTTCGTAACTTTTAAACATCGTACCAGTTTTTTCAATGAAATTTAAAATTTCTTCCATTGATAAATCTTTAAATAAAGGCAATTCCTCTAAAGCCATATTATTCATCTAATCACCTCAACGAAATGATTAAATTTAGTATATCATCAAGAATAGCATAATGTTGTTGCTTTAGCAACATGCAATTAAAAATTTTTGAAAATTTCAAAGTAAAAAAATTTTTGTAAGATATGCAAATTATTTTATCGAAAAATTCACTTCGAAAGCCACTAATTTTAACTATGGAGATGAAGCGGCACCCAATTTATTGGTACTGAAAGTTATAATATGCTATAATCATCTCGAAAAGAGCTGTTTGAAGCCACAAAGGGCATATATACAATATTTGTTTATATGGTAATTAGAATCCCCCAGCAATAGCAGTGTGGAGGCGTCAAACTATTATAAACGTTTTATCAAATATATAAGCTGCCGTTTTTCCTTGCACTGCTTTCGGCAATATGCTACAATATCTTTGCAAAGTGAGTTTGCTGAGAACTTTTTGATTTAAACGCTGCGAGTCATAATGAAATTTTAACTGTATAATCAGATTAATTTAAGCGAGGCGATAAATTTTTGTCTAATAAGGAAAGATTAGATGTATTGTTAGTTGAAAGGAATTTTTTTGAAAGTCGTGAACGTGCAAAACGAATAATAATGACAGGCAAAATTTTAGTTGATGACAAAAAAATTGATAAGGCAGGAACTTTAGTAAATCGTGATTGTAAAATTCGTCTGCTCGGTGAGGATATGCCGTTTGTCAGTCGCGGCGGCTTAAAACTCAACAAGGCGATTTATATATTTAAAATTGAACTTAACGATAAAATCGCAGCAGATATTGGTGCTTCAACCGGCGGATTTACTGATTGTATGCTGCAACACGGCGCTATTAAAGTTTACGCTATTGATGTCGGTTATGGTCAATTAGCTTGGAAACTTCGGCAGGATTCGAGAGTTATCAATATGGAACGCACAAATATTAGAAATGTCACCCACGATATGATTGATGATGATTTGAATTTTGCCTCTATTGACGTTGCTTTTATTTCGCTTGAAAAGGTATTGCCAATCGTCTTTGATTTATTAATTGACGGCGGCGAAGTTGTTGCGTTGATTAAGCCGCAATTTGAGGCAGGTCGAGAAAATGTTGGTAAAAAAGGCGTAGTTCGTGATAAAAAAATTCATATTGATGTAATTGAAAAAATTTTTGAAATTGCTAAAAATATTGGCTTTACCGTCAATAATTTGACCTTTTCGCCGGTTAAAGGTCCTGAAGGAAATATTGAGTATCTAACATACCTCACGAAAAGTAAAAATGCAACTACTGACGATTTCAACGGCATGATGATAAATGAAGTTGTCAGTAAGGCACATGAGGAGCTGGATTAAACAATGGCAAAAAATATTTTTGGTAACAGATTCGGCATTGATGCCGGAATGTTGCAGCTTGCGGTTTTTCCAAACAAGAGCAAACGAAGGTCCGGCGAAATTGTCGATAGAATTTTCAACTACTATAAAAATAAAGATGTTCGCTTAGTCATGCAGGCAAGTGATGCAAGACAATTTCATAAAGATGATTACGGTCTGCCTTGCGTTGAGCGTGTACACGTTGATATGGCACTGTCAATCGGCGGCGACGGAACTCTGTTAGGTGTTTGTCGAAGATTTACAGATCAAGAAGTTCCGGTATGTGGTATTAATTTGGGTACACTTGGCTTTTTAGCTGATATTGAAACGCATGAATTGGAAAGCCGCCTTGAAAAAATTTTGTCCGGCGAATATAGGATAGAAAATCGATTGCTGCTTTCCGCTTATATCAAAAATGAATTTGGCGAAAAATATCTTGGTAATGCAATTAATGATGTTGTCGTTTCAAAAGGCGGCGTAGCAAGAATGCTGCGGCTTAGTCTTTATATTAATGATACTCATTTGCTGGATTATAAAGCAGATGGTTTGATTGTATCTTCGCCAACCGGCTCAACAGCTTATTCATTGAGCGCCGGCGGTCCAATTTTAAATCCAACTATTCGGGCGCTTTTGTTGACGCCAATTTGTGCTCATACATTTCAGATGAGACCGCTTGTTGTCGGTGAAAATGATGTAGTAAGATTGGAAATTGCAAACGTACACCAAGATATTGTGGTAACTCTCGATGGTCAGGAGAGTTTTTACATTCAGCCTGGCGATGAAATTATTATTCGTAAGGCTAAGACAACAGCACATATTGTTAAATTTGATGACAAAGATTATTATAAAGTTTTGCGAAATAAACTTTGGAACAATCGCAAATAGACAATTAATAAATCGGAAAGAGGTATCATAATTATGAATAATGAATCGCCACAAGTATCTGTAATAATTCCGCTTTACAACGCTGAAGATTACATCAAAGTAACTTTAATGAGTCTGCAAAATCAAACGTTGCAGGATTTTGAAGTTGTAATAGTTGATGATTGTAGCACAGATACAAGTTTGGCAATAGTGAATCAATTCAAGGAAGAAGAAGAACTTGGCGACAAAATTCGAGTTATAACGCTTGAAAAAAATGGCGGAATTAGTAATACTCGAAATGTCGGTTTAAACTTTTCAAAAGGCAAATATGTAACATTTCTTGACAATGATGATTTACTCGTTCCTAAAGCGCTGGAAACATTTGTTGATATAGCTGACGAATGGCAGGCAGAAGTGGTTCATACGCATTCGCATTATCAAAATCCTAAAGATGCTAATCATCAAGGCGAAAAAATTTTATTTAGAATGGCTTCATTTGAACACGGCAACAAGAAAAATTTAAAATCGCCGCCATATTTACTGACAAATGATATGAGTGAGCGCATGACAAACTTTTCAATTTATGGCATTGACTGGAATGTTTGGGGAAAATTGTTCAGACGTGATTTTTTGATGATTAATAATATCAGATTTCCGAAAATCAAACTGACTGAGGATTTAATATTTGTCTTTCAAACTTTGCTATTTGCGAAAAAATACATAATGATTCCTGACGGTCTTTATATTTATCGCTATCGCAATGATTCTACGCTGCACAAAGACAGAGACAAAAATTTTTTGCGAAAAATTATCGGCGTTCAAATTGAAGGCACTAAGATATTAAATGATTTAATGGATGGCGTAGAGCATTTTGCAGATCACTTTGAGGATCGCGAAAAAGTAATAAATTTTTACATGAATCTTGAACTTTTAGCGACAAAACTCATGCAGAAGAAATTTAACGACAGGGAAGATTATTTTGAAATGCTTTGCGAGCTGTACGCTGAACATTTCGGAAAAGACGCAACGTTTATTGCTTTCATTCACAGAATCGCAAATCAAGCACATCCAAATACAGCACCGCCTTGGCCAACGGAAGAATAAAACAAATCAAGAAAGAAGTGGAATAGATGGGTATAAATCCAAAAAAATCGTCGATAAGTACACCAAAGGAAGTAAAAGTCGAAGAAGCTGAAAATATTTTTGTACCGGAAGAACCGAAATTTTCGCTTGATGATATAGTTTTACCGCAATCAGTCAAAGATGAAATTATGGACGTTGCAACTTATGCTGAAAATAGTCATTTGGTGTTTGAAATTTGGGGATTTAAAAAGACTCATAAATTTTCTAAAAGAATTGGCATTAACCTTTATGGACCACCTGGCACCGGCAAGACAATGGCAGCACACGCAATAGTAAAAAATCTTGGCAGAAAAATTTTAGTTGTCAATTATGCTGATGTCGAATCAAAATATGTCGGTGAAACGCCGAAAAATTTACGTAGAGTTTTTGAAGTAGCGATGAAGCGGATGCCATTCTAAGCAAACGTGTTACGGAAATGACGAAGGCAGTTGATGTCAGCGTTAATCAAACACGTTCCGTTATGCTGATGTTAATGAATGAGTATGAAGACTTTATAATTTTTGCAACTAATTTTATTGAGAATTTTGATCCGGCTTTTATGCGTCGAATTTCAATGCACGTTAAATTTGAATTGCCTGACAAAGATTGTCGCCGTCAACTTTGGAAAATGTACATTCCAAACGAATTGCCAAATAATATTGACGTTGAAAAATTAGCGGAGAAATACGACGGTATCAGCGGCAGCGATATTTCAAATGCAATGCTTAACGCCGCCTTTAAAGCTGCACGCCAAAACGCAAACCGTCTTGATGAGAAAATTGTCTGTGAAGCGATAGAAAGTATTCTTGACAGCAAGGCAGCAAATGCAAAGACTCAACGCAATGTTAAAGTGACTAAACGCGAAATTTCAGAAAAAGAATTTAACGAGAAAACCGCTAATAATTAACCGGTTGAAATTATAATTTAAAGTTGAATAATGTTGACATTTGTTTTATAATACTTTTGGTTATTTTTAATTTTTGCAAAAGAAAGGTGATTTAAATGATTCCTGTATTGTTGGGACTTGGTGCCTTGATTGGCGGATTTTTTGTTTTTGCAAACTGGGAAGAAGTAGTTGGCTGGCTTAATGAGTTGTTTCCAAAAGTCAAATCGGCACTTGAAAAAGCCGGAATTTACAATTATGTTTCAAAACTTTTCTCAAGTATCAAAGAGGCTGTCATGAGCCTTGTTAACAGACTTTATTACAAAGAAAATGGCAAATTCTACGAACAGACCACAACTCGCGAAATCAGTGAATCAGAGGTTCCAGAATGGGCAAGAGAAGGTTTGTCCGAAAAAGAAACTGACGTTACGAATAAGTATAAAGAAGAATTGCAACTTGAAATTTAACATAAGAAGGTGACAGATATGGCTATTAATACTGATACACTTAATACCATAGTTGAAATGGTAAAAAAATTCTTTCAAGACCTTATCAAACCTGATATGACGATTGAAAAATTGGCTGAAGTTGCTTCGCCTCAACTTGACAACATCATTAAGAAAAACGCCGAAAAAGGTCTTAATTATGCTAATGGTAAATTTAAAATCAGATATTTGAATGACGAGCACTTTGCTTTAGAATTTGAAATGTACTTTAAAGACGAAGCCGGTAAATGGTACAAGGCAGCTAATGAGAGTGAACCTCGTAAAGCTGAACTTATGGAGCCGAGCGCTTGGAAAACGTTAAAGGCATTAAAAGTCGTTGAATTTCCTATTGGCGCACCTAAAACTGAAGAAGCAGCAAAAGTTAAGCCGCCTGTTGAAAGTCAAGAGCCTTCAGATAATACAATTCCAAAAGAAAGTAAAGAATCATCTTCCAATGAAATTACACTTGAAAAATTGATGGACGGTAAAAAAACTGCTAATTAAAAATAATAAAATTTATTTGTTAAGTATTGAAGGAAAATTTAATTTGTTGTAGAAATATGTAAGAATGAGAGGAGGCTAAGTTGTGTCAGATTGTATTTTTTGTAAAATTGCCAATAAAGAAGCAAAATCTAATATTGTATTTGAAGATGATATGGTCGTTGCTTTTCGTGACTTGGATCCGAAAGCACCGGAGCATGTTTTAATAATTCCAAAGAAGCATATCGAAAGTATTAACAAACTTGAACAAGTTGATAAAGAGTTGGCAGCACATATTTTAGTTGATGTTGTTCCGAAAGTAGCTCAAAAACTAAAAATTGACGAAAGTGGCTACCGTGTAGTAATTAATACCGGTGATGAAGGCGGACAGACTGTAAAACATTTACATGTTCATGTTCTTGGTGGTCGAAACATGACTTGGCCGCCAGGTTAATGATATAATAATTAGCCGTTTCTAATTGATTTTTAATGTGCTTGCGTTGATATTTAATTAGCGTATTGCACGATAAGGTATAGCATTAAGCGGGAGGAGGGTAGAACCATGGCTAATGAAGTTAAAGTTGGAAAAAACGAATCCATCGACAGTGCTCTCCGTCGCTTCAAGCGTACCTGTCAAAAGGCCGGCACACTCGCTGAAGTTAGAAAACGTGAACATTACGAAAAACCTAGCGTCCGTCGCAAGAAGAAATCAGAGGCGGCTCGTAAACGTAAGTTCCGTTAATTCGTAAATTTTGAACTTAAAAGAAAATCGCTACCTTTCATTGATTGGCAGCGATTTTTTTGTTGCTACCGAAAAACACCTCCGGCAACAAGAGCAGGTTCCATTTTATCGACTTCTTCGGCAGCAGATATAATCTCTGAAATTTCGTTACGATTTTGAGAAGCAGCGATAAATAAATTATAAAATTGTTCGCGATGAATCGTCACAGATCGAATAAACGCGGCAGTATAATCAGGAAATAATCCAACTTTATCATAAAGTTGCCAAAATTCGCGGACATTCGTTTCAACGTCAATATCATATTCAATTCTGTGAATCAAAGTTGATAATTTTTTTCTAATTTCTTTAGTATACATTGATTTAAGCAAAGCAAGTTCAGGCATTGACCTGGCGGCACGAATCAGCCAAAATTCCGTTTCCAAATCGTCGTTGATGTTTTCAAAACCACAATATAATAATTTATCAATGAAACCTTCAGGAGCTTTCCTAATAACAGGCATCATTCTGACTTCTTTGTAAAACGAGGCGTAGCAGAGGCGCTCAAATTCAATTTTAGCGTAAAATCTTGAAATAATGCCGCCAAAACGTCCACGCATCAACTTTTCAATAATGCTCCAATGCCGAATATTTCTAAAACTTGTCAGCCAAACGCCGGTTTGTTTTAAATACATACAAAATCCAGCGGCAATATCCTGTGGATTAACGACAACTTCAAGTGTCAAATCGCCAATAATGACGTCGAAAAATTCTTCTTCAAACGGCAAACGCTCCTCACGATAGTCAAGAATATAAAATTTAACATCTAGTGCCGAGAATTTTTCTACAGCTTCTTCATTATTAACGACTGCAAAAATGTTTGCGTCTGGATATCTTTCACGCAGCGCCGGTAAATATTCGATACTTTCAACGACAAGAATGGTATTAAAAAAATCTTCAGGCTGCAAAAATTCTAACAGTACAGGTTT
>CAJOHI010000037.1 GCA_905234365.1 uncultured Selenomonadaceae bacterium
GCATCGACCATTGCAGGAGACATCGTAAGACCTTATTTTTAAGGCGAATGTCGATGATAGCAGAATCCGCCGGCTTTAGCCGTGGGGAGTATGTCAAAGAAAAATGTGGTATGGTTTTACGATGAGTTTCTCATGGATTCGGATTATCAAAAAAATCGTGACGGAATAAGAACTGCTGATAAGATTCATGATTCTTTAAAACGTGTTATTGCAGGAAAAGTTGACCTTGCAGAAAAATATAAGGAAATAGTTGGACACTATCCGACATCTGTAACGATCTAAACTATTACGGTTAAAATAATGTTAAATATTAAAAAAGCAGGTCTATACATTGCCTGCTTTTTTATTTCCTCATGAGAAACAAATATTGATGTTCCACAGTTGCGCCTTTATCCTTTATTCCGTGTTTTTCAACATTTTGAACGTTTTCGCTTCCACGATATATTTCATTAAAATAAGGTTTTGCACGCTCCATTAATTCCTCTGCCATATTTATTTTTTTTGTTTTTCCAAGATGAAGAATCACCTTCCCATTAGTCTTTAAAATTTTATGGCACATAGCGAAAAATGATTCATATATATCAAAATTTTTAATTTGTTTCTGGTCAAGAAATAATGTTTCTGCCTGCTTATAGTCTTCGGACTCCCAACCGCAGAGCCATAATCGCAGCCAGTTCTGCATATAAAATCTTATAGAATCAGCAAACGGCGGTGAACAAATAATTGCATCTGCCAATATATCTTTTTTGCTAAGTTCAGAGTAATCGCCGTAAATTGATTTTCCAACATGATAATTATCAAAATCACCTTTTTTATAAACAGTATAAAGCTTTTCCCTAACATGTTTAATGACATTTTTATAAATAAAATCGCCTGTCGGAGCATACGGCGTAAGTGAATGAGAATTCCTTGATAGTACATATGGTCTGTTTCCATGTAAAACATGAAGGAGACAAGAAAAAATCATGGCTTCTGGTGCGGAAAGTAATTTTATGCGAGGTGTAAAAAATTCTCGTGCACATAATATCTCACGAAACGTGAGTTCATGAAAATAGGTCGGCAACTTACCATTGAATCCGAAGTTTTTATATTTCTTTACAGATAAAAAAATATTATCGCTAGCAACATTATTTTTAATATAAATGTCCAATTCATTCAAAACACGAATACAATCGGAGTAATCTGGACGTTCAAGTTTTGCTTTTGACACTACAAACGCCAATTCACTAAGGTCGTTACTAATTCCAACACGTCCTTGCAAACAAGATTCTAAAGGTATAGTCCCTACGCCGCCAAGTGGATCAACAACAATATCTCCAGGTTTTGTAAATCGTTTAACTAAAAAATGTGCAATCGCCGGCTTTAGTTTTCCATGATATGAGCATAATGAATGCCACGAATGTCCCCAATTTCTTCCAGAATATGGCTTCTGCTTATATGGCATATCAGCTATAAAATTTTTTGCTTCAACTAGAAAAATATTCGCTTCAGAAGGTCTTTTATAAAGTCGAAATTTTAACAGACGTTGTGATAATATCATTCCATTTTTAGATCGGCGTTCTCTCAATATATCTTCCTGATAAAGTTCAAAGCCATAATCAGCACATATTTTGGCAAGAATATCATGAGTAGGAATATGCACACCTGCAAATTGAGAATCACCAATATCCATGATAAAATATCCTTCATTCTTCATGGCATGAGCGAGACGTTCAATCACCTTGCTCATATCGTAAAAATATCCGGCTACCATGACAGGAATCCGCTTATCATATGCCACCGGCTCAAGTTCTTTTAAATACGGAGCAATGACGTCTAATACCATGATATCGTTTTTTCGTTTCGAGACGTTATTAATTCCTGCTATGATGCCTTTTGAATGGAATTTCGGCAAATCTTTTTCGGTCGAAATAAACCCAGAAAGTTTTAATTCTAATTTTGTATTTCTAATGTAATTTGTTCCATTTAAATACGGTGGTGAAGTTATGACGCAATCAATCTGATTTTCGATATTTATATTTCTTGAGTCGTCAGCGAGCTTAATGGTCTCTGCTAAGGTTAAGCAGTTTTCACTGTCTATATCGTTTATAGCGGTTTTCAGTTTTGCAATAAAGTTTGATAATATATCGCGGTCAGCATTGCTTTTTTCGCTATTCTTCGCAAAACGCAAGTCACCTTGACGAATCATTTTAGAGGCTCGTACTGTTACAGACGCAAGTAATACAAGTGCAATTTCTTGCGAATCTTTATACGGAATTTTATCAACCGCCGCTTTTAAATCTTGCAACTGGAATAAAACAGCAGGATCAAAAAATTTTTCAAAACCATCCCAACTTGCATTATTAAAATGAGACTGATGATTAGAGTTCTCTATTGACGACAAGAACTCTTTTAAATGTCTGCTTTTAACTCCGGAATCACGAAGACGCTTTACCGCATTGATTTTTGCGTTTATGACTTTCTGCATGAAAGGATTTGTTTCGCAGTAGTATGATTTAATTCCATGCGATGAAGCAACAAGCGAAGTAGTTCCGGTGCCGCAAAATGGGTCACAAATTGAATGTATATTTTCCGGACCTATCTCCATTATTAAATCATTTATTAAGCGAGAAGAATAGCCTTCTAAGTAAGAATACCAATTATGAATAGATTCGCTTTTATTAAGTGCAAATGTACCAGCCGCAGCTTTTAAATAATCCGCTCCCATTATTGTACTCTTTTCTTGAGTGATTCTATTTGATCAAACGTTTATAAGTTTACAACATAAAGCCATTTTTGTCTAATAATTTTTATATTTGAAAAGTTTTTGGAACTCTTGCTTGGAAAATAAAAATAAAAGTGATAATATCTTCAAAATTATGAATAGAAGTGGTATAATAATCGAAAATGATTCAACATATAATTTATATGTTTCGTCGTGCCTTGTAGTGTATCTCCAATTTTATATAGTAAGAGATGAGGTCGTATACTACATTTGTTATAACTATTTATGCTACTGCGACCGTAGCGGAATGTGAGGATTTTATGAAAAATTTTCCACTCAGTGATTTGCAACTTCTTGAAATTATAAAAAAATTTCCTACGCCGTTTCATATTTATGACGAACGCACTATTCGCAGCAATTATCAACGTTTACTCAATGCGTTTAATTGGGTGCCTTTTAAAGAATATTTTGCGGTCAAGGCAACTCCAAATCCGAAAATTGTAAAACTTCTTGCTGATGATGGCGCCGGTGCTGATTGTTCGTCATTGCCAGAACTTTTAATTGCAAATATGGCAGGTCTGACTGGAAAAAATATAATTATGACTTCAAATGATACGCCGATTGAGGAATTTGAAGAAGCATTAAAACTCGATGCAATTATCAATCTTGACGATATTTCACATCTTGACTTTTTAGCGAAGAATGTAAAATTACCGGAGATGCTGTGTTTTCGTTATAATCCTGCTGACATTAGCAACGAAGGCAATGACATAATTGGCAAGCCTGCTGAAGCGAAATATGGATTGACACGCAAACAAATTTTTGAGGCTTATAAATCGGCTACTGAACTTGGTGTTAAGCGCTTTGGACTTCATACAATGGTTGCGTCAAATGAACTTTACACGCAAATTTTTTTGACGACGGCAGAAATAATGTTTAATCTTGCCGTTGAAATTAAGCATAAATTAGATATTGAACTTGAGTTTATAAATCTTGGCGGTGGAATTGGAATCCCATATCGATTGGATCAAAAGCCAGTTGATTTGGAAGCTGTCGGCAAAGGTATTCACAAGCTTTATGATGAAATTTTAGTAAAAAATAATTTACGTCCTTCACTTGCAATGGAATCCGGCCGCGCAATAACCGGCAATGCAGGTTGGCTCGTTTCAACTGTTCGTCATCTCAAACACACTTATAAAAATTACGTTGGTCTTGATTCGTGTATGGCAGACTTAATGAGACCTGCACTTTACGGCGCTTATCATCACATCAGCGTTGTCGGTAAGGAAAATAAGCCACTTGATTATATTTACGACGTTACCGGCTCACTTTGCGAAAATAATGATAAATTTGCGATTGACAGAGAACTTCCAAAAATCGACGTTGGAGACATTTTAATTATTCATGATACCGGCGCACATGGTCATGCAATGGGATTTAATTATAACGGCAAATTGAGACATGCTGAACTTTTATTGCGTGAAAATGGTGAGGTTGAGATGATTCGCAGAGCTGAAACTATTGACGACTACTTTGCAACTTTGAATCTCGAATCTTGACCTTGTATTTTAATTATGTTATCATAAAATTATAGGAGGGATAATTTTGCATAAATATATTGCGGAAGCTATTGGCACTGCTGTTTTGGTGACTTTAGGCTGTGGCACTGCTATGCTTGTTGGTTGTGATGCTGCAAATGGCGGTGGTTATATTTTAACGGCGCTTGCCTTTGGTCTTTCAATCGTTGCTATGGCTTATTCAATCGGCAACATCTCCGGCTGTCACATTAATCCGGCTGTTTCACTCGGTGTACTTCTCAGCGGCGGCATGGACAGTCGTGACTTTTTAGGTTATGTCGTTGCTCAATGTGTCGGTGCTCTAATCGGAGCCGGTTTACTTGCAGCGATTTTCAATATGGGCGGAGTAACTGATATGACTGGTGGTCTTGGTACAAACGGACTCGCCGGCGTCAATGGCAGTGCTATTGCCGGGCTTTTAGTTGAAATTGTTTTAACTTTTATTTTTGTCACCTGCATTTTAGGTGTCACTTCAAAAAATGCCGGTCATGGTTCGCTTGCCGGTCTCGTAATTGGTTTTACTTTGACAGGCGTTCACATTCTCGGAATTGGATTAACAGGCACTTCTGTAAATCCTGCAAGAAGTTTCGGACCTGCAGTAATTGCGGCAATTAACGGCAATGCGGCACCAATAGCAAGTCTTTGGGTTTTCATTGCAGGACCGTTAATTGGCGCAGCACTTGCGGCTTTTGCTTATAACTTTTTGGAATCCAGAGTGGATTAATTAAAATCAGCAATTTGCAATAAAAAATCCGTCAACCTTTAAGATTGGCGGTTTATTTTTTTGCGAATATTTTTAAAAAATTTTTAAAGACATTCTATTTCTTTGATTGATCCGAACTGCATAAAATTTGATGCTTTAGTTGGATCATCATCTTCAGTTATAAGGCGTTTGACTTCTGCAAGGTCTTCGGGTGATATGTTGATTCGATTATCCTTGCGTTCTTTTTGAACTTTACTCCAAAGTAATTTTCTTGAAGCCTGAGTATCCTTATAAACAACGCGATTATAAAAAATATTCATAGATTGTTCAGATTTGTTTTCATCGCAATTAAAAAATATAAAAGCTCGCTTCGTGCTTGTACCTTTCTTTTTAGGTTCAGCCATCAGATTCACCTTCTCTCTAAAATTCAAAGTAATTATACTTCAAATCGAAAATCAAGTCAATATGAACACTTTTACTATCATTTAAATCCGTTTTCAGAAAATATATTTTCACACAAGTTTTTAATATTAACTCAAACAAAATGTAGCGTATCAGAGCAAAATATTAATAAAAAAATTCGCATGATTAAAAATTTTTCTGAAAACTCTTGACAATTTAGAGGTAAAAGGTATAAACTTAAGCGTAAGTTAAATAATATTTTGAACTTTTTAAAAAGTTCCATTGTTTGTTAGGAGGATTGCTAAATGAATAATCGCAGAAAGATCGTTGTTATCGGTACTTCAAATGTTGGCTCCGCTGTTGTCAATAAGATTGCTGACTTCCAGCTTGCCTCTGAAATTGTTCTCATTGACCTCAATAAAGATAAGGCTTGGGGTGAAGCCACTGACTCAAGCCATGCAACCGCATGTATTTACAGCACCAACATCAAAATCCATGATGGTGATTACGATGACTGCAAAGATGCAAATATCGTTATTATCTGTGCAGGTCCGTCAATTCGTCCTGGCGAAACTCCAGACAGACTTAAACTCGCCGGTACCAATGCTAAAATTATGAGTTCCGTCTTTAATGAAATTCAACAGCGCACGAAAGATGCCGTTATTATCCTTATCACTAATCCGCTTGATGTTGCTGTTTATGTTGTAAGCACTCAATTTGACTATCCACGTGAGAAGATTCTCGGCACCGGCACAATGCTTGAAACTTATCGTTTCCGTCGTATTCTTGCTAACAAATATGAAGTTGATCCGAAGAATATTAACGGTTATGTACTCGGTGAGCATGGTAATGCTGCATTCGTCGCTTGGTCAACCACCGGCTGCGCTGGCTTCCCACTTGAAAAACTCGATGAATATTTCCATCACACCACTCCACTTGATAAAGTTGCTGTTGAGCAAGAACTCGTTCAAGTTGCTTATGACGTTATCAACCGCAAAGGTTTCACCAATACCGGTGTTGCAATGGCTGCTTGCCGTTTCGTTAAGAGCGTTCTTTACGATGAGCATACAATTCTTCCGGCTTCTGCAGTATTCAACGGCGAATATGGCATTAAAGATGTTGCACTTTCACTGCCTCGCATGATTTGTGCTGACGGTATTATGCGCGTATTTGAAATTGCTCTGCCAGATGATGAACTTGAAAAACTCCACAAAGCAGCAAAATCAGTCCGCAGTGCTCTCGATGGTGCAGGCATTAAATAATTAAAAATTAATTTTGTACGAATGATTAAATAAAACTTCAAAGCTGATGTCGTAATGGCGTCGGCTTTTTAGTTCAATTTTAGGAGATGTTATAAAATGACAGTTTTGGAAGAAATTTTAAAGGCAAATGAAAATTTTTGTAAAAATCCGCCGGTTGATTATTCAGGTGAAGATCATCACGAAAGCAAGTTGCCTAAGAAACATTTGGCAGTTGTCACTTGTATGGATACTCGCCTTGTTGACTTTTTAGAACCGGCACTTGGTCTTAGTCGCGGTGATGTAAAAGTCATTAAAACTGCCGGCAATGTCATTATTGATGTTTTTGATTCGACGATTCGCAGTTTGCTGGTCTGCATTTATGAACTCGGCGTCAATGAAATTGCGATTATTGGTCATCATGAATGCGGCATGGCAAAGACTACTTCCGAAAGTTTAACTAAGGCAATGCTGGAACGCGGAATAAGCATTGACGCAATTAAAATGGTTGATAAGCAACTTAAAGAATGGTCTGACGGTTTTAAAAATCCTGAAGATAATGTCAAAAAAGTCGTTGAAGACATAAAAAATAATCCTTTGATTCCAAAGGATATTGCCGTTCACGGTTTGATATTTCACCCAAGAAGCGGTAAATTAGATTTAATTGTCAACGGTTACGAAAATTAATTTAATTGTACCAAACACGAGTTTTTTCAGCGGCGACGGTTGTCGGTTCAGTGTGGCCAGATAATAAAATTGTCTCGTCAGGAAGTGTTAGAATCTTTCGTTTAATACTGTCAAATAAAATTTCTTCGTTACCGCCTTGTAAATTTGTTCTGCCATAACTTGCCTTAAAAATGGTATCACCGACAAATGCAATGTTGTCTTTGGCGCTGTAATAAATTGCGCCGTCCGTCGTGTGTCCAGGTGTTGAGATCATCTGCAATTTAAAATTAGGATTGACATTTAAAAAAATTTCACAGTCGTCAAGACAAGTTACATTTTTTAAAATAATTTCGGCATCTAAATATATTGAGCAGTTCCAATCTGAATTTTTGGCATAAAGTTTGCCGTTTTTCTGCATACAGACTGGAATATTTAATTCATTCTGCAACTCATTGACTGCGCCAATGTGGTCAAAATGTCCGTGAGTAAGCAGAATTTTTTCAATGGTAAAATTTTTCTCGTCAATTATTTTTAACAGTTTCGACGCTTCAGCACCTGGATCAATTAAAAATCCATGATTAGTTTCATCATCAATGTAAAAATAAGAATTTACTGGAATAAATCCTTGTAACTCGGTTAATAAAATCAATTTATCACCTGCTTGTTAATTATTTTACAACCAGAACAGGACAAGTTGCCTGCTCAACAATGTATTGACTGACGCTGCCAAGCAATACACCTTTAACGAGACCAAGACCGCGACTACCCATGACAATTAAGTCGGCTTTAAGCTGCTTTTCAAAATCCAAAATTGTTACGGCAGGTGAGCCTGTTTCTGAAAAAGTTTCATAGGCAATATCACTTGGCACCATATTTACAGCACGTTCCAAAATTGTTTCGCCGGCTTTTCTGACTGCGGCAAGTATGGCATCGGAAAGATAGGCGTTGATAGCAATTTGATTAATATTCGCCACGTATAAAAAGTTTAACTTGGATTCGCAAAGTTCAGCGATTGAAATTGCCTGAGTTACGGCGCGATCTGAACCAGCAGAACCATCAACCGGAATTAAAATTTGTTTTATCACGATAACATCTCCTCAAAAAATTTGCATAATTTTTTTATTAAGCCGCATTTTTAAGTAAATCATTGATTTTTTCCCAATCAAGTTTTGCGGCGGCTTCTTTAATTTGCTTATATTGTTCTGCTTTATCTTCCGGCAGACGATAATCATCAAGTGATTCAAAAATGAACATCAAAGAGTCATAATCAAATGACGCTGCGACCTCTTTCATTGACTCAAACGCCTCAGCAAGTTCAGAATCATCAATCAGCGGCTTATTTGAATCATCTTCCTCTTCCTCAACTTTACAAAGTGGCGCCAGTTTTGCTTCATAACTCAAATATAATTCCAAAAGTTCTGGTGTACATTCCTTAATCTCATTTATATAACCGTGATTGCCTGCGTCCTCAAGGCGTCTAGCTCTCTCGGAAAGCTCCTTAGCGCCTATGACTCTTGCTGAACTCTTGAGCGCATGGACTTTAGTTGTATAATTTTTCCAATCCTCATTCTTGAAAAAATTCGCAATTTCTTTAGCACCGATTGAAACAGATTGAGCAAAAACCGTCAATGCGTACAAATATGATTCAACGCCGCCGCAATGTACGATACCGTCAAAAGTGTTAAGCCCGTTAATTTCTTTGAGCCAATCCGGCAATTTTTTATCCTCTCTTGCCTGCTCTGCTTCCTTAGCTTCTTTTGAAATTATAACCTTGTCTTTCGGCAGATATTTAATGGAATTAATCGGCTTAGTCAAATAATCTTGAAAACCTGCTTGTATATATTCCGTACGAGCACCGCTGACTGCATTTGCCGTCAAGGAAATTACTGGCGTCTCTTGATTAAGATTATGCGGCAGTTCTTTCATCTTTTGGAGCGTTTCGATTCCGTCAATTCCAGGCATTCTGTGATCCAAAAAAATTATATCATATTTATGCTTGGTGACGAGGTGCAGACATTCGTAACCACTTTCAGCCGTGAAAATTTGAATTTGCGTCTGTTTTAGTAAACCTTTAACAACGGTTAAATTCATTACGGTATCATCGACAACCAAAATTCTTGCCTTAGGTGCTGTAAATTTTTCGTGGTACTCTTGATGTTCAGATAAGCTGTTGCGATAAGTTTCTTCAAAATCGCCAATTTGCTGCCAATTCATGACTTTTTGTTCAATCGCAAATGAAAAATTAGAGCCTTCGCCATAAACGCTGTCAACTTCTAACTTTGAGTTCATCAAATTTAACAAGCGTTGAGTAATATTCATGCCTAAGCCGGTGCCTTCTACGTTGCGGTTACGCTTTTCCTCAATGCGTTCAAAGGCGCTGAACAATTTAGCGATATCTTCTTTCTTGATACCAATACCGGTATCTTTTACACTGAATCTTAATAAAACCGTGTCATCTGATTTTTTTTCATAACCTACGGTTAATCTTATGGAACCTTTTTCGGTGTATTTGACGGCATTGGTCAGAATATTGGTTACAATTTGTTTGATACGAATTTCATCGCCGAAGAAAATTGTAGGCATTTCAGGATCAGCGTCAACAATAAATTTAAGATTTTTATCCTGAGCACGTTTTTGAATCATGTTTACTAAATCATTAAGCAATGAACTCAAAGCATATTCAACCGGAATAATCTCCATTTTGCCGGCTTCAATCTTTGAAAAGTCCAAAATATCATTGACAAGACCTAGCAGACTGTTGCTCGCATTGTGAATATTTTCGGCATATTCAAGAATTGTCTTATCCTTACATTCGCGTAAAATCATTTCGTTCATTCCGAGAATGGCATTAATAGGCGTACGAATTTCATGACTCATATTTGATAAAAATTGCGACTTTGCCTTATTTGCGGATTCTGCGTCTTGCGCGGCTTTTTTGAAATTGTAATTGGAAATTTTCAATTCATCAGTCGTACTCTTTAAAAAAGTTGCAAGGCGATCAATTAACGGTATTGCATGACTTTGTTTTTGAGATTGAGAAGCAAAAGCCGATTCCGAGTAAATTAACTCTGCCGGTTCAGATTTTTCTCGCATACCAACCGATATTAAAGCACCATTGAGCATGCCTCCTTGATTTTTATATCTGTAAATTTCGCCATTGCCATAACAAGAAGTTGCTTCAGGTCTAAAGCGGATATAATCTTCTACTTCTGTATGTGCCAAATCTCCTAAAAATATATTTCGTGAACCGCAAATGTAAAGAAATACTGCTTCCGGTCCAAACATTCGCATTTGTTCGCTGGTTTTCCATGTTTCTTGTAAGACTTCTTGCGGAATGCCGTAAGATAGATGTAGTTTTTCACCTTCATGAACATCGGAACCAAAATAAAGCCAGCCATTTTCATCGTATAGCGGCGGTATTCTTGCAATAGTCATGCCGTTTCGATCAATGAGTATAGGAAATTCGCAGATATTCATCAAAAAAAATTCATCAGGATCAACATTTAGATATTTTTTGTAAATATGAGCAGCCGGAATATCATCAATAGTCGCAATACAAGTGCTGCCAATAGCCTTTGTAATTACCATTTCTTTGCCGAGCGGTTTCCAGCCGAGATTATATTCACTTTTTACATATAAATCTTTACCGCTGTAAACAATCAATACTAAACCGTCAGCATACAAATTTTCTTCTCCGTAAATGTATTGCAAAGCATCTTGAGTAGTAAATTTTTTTTGAAAGTTATGATAGCTGCAGTTAATATTTTCATTTATTTCAACAAAGCCGGCCTCTGCACCAAAAAAAGGTACATCTTCATAACCAATAGTTATGTCTTCGATAAAGGAAGAAATATAACGCGATTTACCGGTACTTAAAACTTCAACGGCTTTAATGTCATCAATTTCTTTAAGTTTGTTTCTGAGATAAATGGTCACTTCGCCGGTCTCAAGCATATCTTTACCACATTCAAGTATATTAACTTCCGACTTTTCAAAAAAACAGCAGGAGACAATTATATAACGTGCAAAATATCTTGAAGCGTTGGCAACTGTTACAAAATTTTTTCTTCCGAAACTTGTCAGCGACATTCCAATTACTTTAGCTTTCGGCAATGCCTCAACAATTCTTTTGTGTGCATCTGATATGTCATAATCAAGAAATTGTGCGGTTAATCCTTTTATTAAAACGCTGTGAGCATTGTTATATTCATCACTAATTTTTATATCCGCAAGCCAAGTTATAAAATCTGCCTTATTTTTAATTTTAAAAGTTTTTTGTATCATTGAAAATTTCATCTCCTATGAATCCGATTCAATTTAATAAATAATATCAAAAAATCTTGTTACATTCAACCTAAAAATTTTTTTCAGTCTCGTTAAAGTAAATTAATTTTTTCTTGCCTTTTTACTAAACATACTTTATAATATGTCATTGGTTTTATATCATTTCAATTTATTAATTGATTGGAGGCAACTTTTTTATGAAGATGAAAAAAATTTTTTCGACGCTGGCTGCGCTGATTGCAACGGCGGCGATTTTTACAGGTTGCGGCGGAGAAAATAATGCTGCAAATACCGATTCAAAAAGTTTAAAAGTTGGAGCAACGCCTGTACCACATGCTGAACTTTTGGAAGAAATTAAACCAACGCTCAAAGAAGAAGGCATTAACCTTGAAATTATTGAATTTAGCGACTACGTTCAACCAAATGTTGCTTTAAATGACAAAGAACTTGATGCCAATTTCTTCCAGCATGAACCTTATCTCAATGATTTTGTTAAGGAACATAAGGAAATGAAATTAAAAAATGCCGGCGGTATTCATATTGAGCCAATGGGAATTTACTCAAAGAAAATTTCTAAACTTGATGAACTTGCCGACGGCGCATCAATTTCGATTCCAAATGATCCAACAAATGGCGGTCGTGCGCTAATGCTTCTTGAAAAAGCCGGTTTGTTAAAACTCAAAGAAGGCGTTAAAGAGACCGCAACCGTTCAAGATGTTGCTGAAAATCCAAAAAATCTTAAATTTGAGGAAGTCGAAGCAGCTCAAGTTCCGCGTACACTTGAGGACGTTGACGCAGCAATTATCAATACCAATTATGCAATGCAGATTAATTTAGTGCCGACTAAAGATGCACTTTTCATGGAAGACAGCACTTCGCCTTATGTAAACATTATTGCAGTTCGTGAAGGCGATGAAAATCGTCCTGAGATTCAATCTTTGTTGAAGGCACTTAAATCAGATAAAGTTAAGAAATTCATTGAGGATAAGTATAAAGGCGCTATCGTTCCTGCATTTTGATTGCAGCTTTAATTAAACATTTAGGCTGAGGATTATTTATATCGCTCGGCTTTTTTTGCGACTTGAATTAAAAAAAAACGAATCGAGGTTATATCATGAAAGATCATTTATTAAAAGCTACTGCGGAAGGTGTACGAATTTTTGCCGCTGTTACGACTAATTTGGTTGGCGAAGCTGTTAAGCGTCATGATTGTTATCCGGTTGCTGCTGCGGCTCTTGGTCGTACTATGACAGGCGCTTTATTATTGGCTGCCAATCTCAAAAACGACGAGGCAATTACAATCAAAATTCAAGGTAACGGCGCACTTGGAAAAGTCGTTGCCGACGCCGTGCCGGAAGGTTTTTCGCGAGGTTATGTCGATAATCCTCATGTTGAATTACCATTAAATTCTAAAGGCAAAATTGACGTTGCCGGCGGCGTAGGTCGAAATGGTTTAATAAGCGTCACGAGATTCACAGGCCTCAAAAAAAATATCACCGGCAGTGCAGAACTTGTTACCGGTGAAATCGCGGAAGATTTGACGAATTATTTATATGTTTCTGAGCAAACGCCTTCTAGTATAGGTTTAGGTGTGCTCGTTGATACTGATTTGAGCATTAAAGCTGCCGGCGGTTTCTTCGTACAGCCTTTACCAAATGCGAGCGATGAAATTCTTGACCGCCTTGAAGAAAATCTCAGCAAAATTAATTCTGTTACAGATTTGGTTGCTGAAGGCATGGACGCAAAAGGTATAATCAACAAAATTTTTGAAGGTCTTGAGGTTAATTTCACGACGACGACAAATTTAAATTTTCGCTGTCATTGCAATCGTCAAAGAATTGAAGATGTCTTGGCAAGTTTAAGCCGTGAAGATTTACAAAGTCTCATTGATGACGGTAAAGCTGAAGTTGGTTGCCAATTTTGCGGTCAAAAATATCAATTCACTGTTGATGAACTCAAGTCAATCGCCAATAGCAGAAAATAATTTACAATTTCTTGATAATCTTAGCCGGAACGCCGCCAACAACGACGTTATCCGGCACATCTTTTGAGACAACTGCACCTGCCGCAACGATTGAATTTTCACCAATCGTGACGCCTGGTAAAATCGTTGCATTAGCTCCAATCCAAACATTTCGCTTAATATGAATCGGCTTGCAAGTTATAATTTGCCGCTCATTGAAGTCGTGATTGTTGCTAATCAATGAAACGTTTGCAGCAATCATCACATCATCATCAATAGTAATTCCGCCGGCACTCATGCAAAGTAAATTATACATAATCGAAACGCGGCTGCCAATGTGAACTTGATTAGCTAAATTAACTTGAAGTGGCGGCATTATACTTGAATCTTCGCCCATGTCAGAAAAAAGTTCTTTGATGAGTGCTTCACATTCCGGCGTTTTTGGCATGGTGTTGTTAATTTTAAAACAAAGTTGAGTACTTCTGATGCTTTCACTTTTACGCTCAAAATTTTGCGTCCTTAAATCAATTCTGAGTTCTTTCATAAAATCGACTTCCTTACAATAAATAAGGTCTCACTCCACAATAGACAAGGAGCAAGACCAAGTAAAATGAGATTTTATTTTAACGTTGATTAATTACATCATACCCGGCATTCCGCCCATACCTGCTGGTGGTGGCGGTGGAGTCGGTTCCGGTTTGTCAGCAACAAGAGTTTCAGTCGTGAGGACCATTGCTGCGATTGAAGCTGCATTTTGCAGAGCACTGCGAGTAACTTTAGCAGGATCAACGATACCGGCTTTAATCATGTCAACTAAATCATTTGTCAAAGCGTTAAAGCCAATTCCTTCGCCGGCTTTCTTAACGGCCTCAACAATTACGCTGCCTTCTTGACCGGCATTATTGGCAATTTGGCGAACTGGTTCTTCAATAGCACGCTTAACAATTTCGACGCCAACTTTAACGTCACCTTCTGCTGCAATGCTGTCAAGTGCAGGAAGAATATCAATAAAGGTGGTGCCGCCGCCTGCGACGATACCTTCCTCAACTGCTGCACGAGTTGCGTTGAGAGCGTCTTCAATACGAAGTTTCTTTTCCTTCATTTCAACTTCAGTTGCTGCACCAATTTCAATGACAGCTACGCCGCCAGCGAGTTTTGCAAGACGTTCTTGAAGTTTTTCTTTGTCAAACTCAGAAGTGGATTCGTCAATAAGTTTGCGAATTTGAGCAACGCGAGCCTTAATTTGATCTTTATCGCCATTGCCTTCAACGATTGTGGTTTCTTCTTTGTTGGAGTTGACTTGTCCAGCAGTTCCAAGATCAGAAATCTCAACTGAATCAAGTTTACGTCCAACTTCTTCACTGATAACTGTACCACCGGTGAGAATTGCGATATCCTCAAGCATTGCCTTGCGTCTGTCGCCAAATCCTGGAGCCTTAACAGCAAGTACTTTCAAAGTGCCGCGAAGTTTATTGACAACGAGAGTTGCAAGTGCTTCGCCGTCGAGGTCTTCAGCGATGATAACGAGCGGACGACCAACCTTCATGACTTGTTCAAGAATTGGAAGAATGTCCTGGATTGAAGAAATTTTCTTGTCAGTGATAAGAATGTAAGGCTTGTCCATTACAGCTTCCATCTTATCGGTATCAGTGACCATGTAAGGTGAAATATAACCGCGATCGAATTGCATACCCTCAACGACTGACAAATTGGTGTTCATTGTCTTGGATTCTTCAACAGTGATAACACCGTCGTTGCCAACTTTTTCCATAGCATCAGCAATTAACTTACCAATTTCTTCATCACTTGAGGAAATTGCTGCGACCTGTGCGATAGCTTCTTTGCCTTCAACTTTCTTTGATTTCTTTTGAATTTCTTCAACGAGTTTTTTAACGGCAAGTTCAATGCCTTTTTTGACAATCATAGGATTTGCGCCGGCTACAACGTTTCTCATGCCTTCACGAACGATAGCCTGTGCAAGCAATGTAGCGGTAGTCGTTCCGTCGCCAGCGATGTCATTAGTTTTCGTTGCAACTTCTTTAACGAGTTGTGCGCCCATATTTTCAAACGGATCAGGAAGTTCAATTTCCTTTGCAATGGTTACGCCGTCGTTTGTAATTGTTGGAGCACCAAATTTTTTATCAAGTACAACATTGCGACCTTTTGGTCCAAGTGTAACTTTAACAGCATTTGCAAGTGCGTCAACGCCTTTCATAAGAGCACGACGCGCATCTTCCTCAAACAAAATTTCTTTTGCCATATGTTAATTACCTCCAAATCTATCTACTATGTAATTCGTAATTGCAGCCTTGATTAAAGAACGGCAAGAATGTCACTTTCACGAATTACGAGATATTCAACGTCATCAACTTTGACTTCTGTGCCGGAATATTTATTAAATATAACGTTGTCATCAACCTTGACTTCCATAGCAGCTCTCTGACCATTGTCAAGAAGTTTGCCGCTGCCAACAGCAATAACTTTGCCTTTTTGCGGTTTTTCTTTAGAAGTATCCGGTATTACAATGCCGCTCTTAGTCTTAGTATCAGCTTCAGCTGGTAAAATAACAACTCTGTCTCCCAAAGGTTTAATCATAATTTTGAGCCTCCTAAATTTTCGATTGTAGGCGGTTGCGTCGAATCAATTATTATAATTGATGTGTTCCGCCGTCAACGAAGTGTATAATAACTCTTTTTGGACAAAATGTCAAGTATTAATTAGTCAAAAGAGCAAATTTTTTTATTGAAAGTTTATTTACATTAAAAATCTTCAACGGAAATCACGAAAGAAAGATTAAAAATAGATTAAAAATGAAAAAAATATGTAAAAATTTTTCAAAGTACTGTACAAAAATTTATCATTTAATGTATAATAGATTATGTAAAAAAAATGAAAAAATTAGTTACGGATTTTGACTTTTAATGGGTAAAGTCTTAAAATTAAAATAGGCGGTGAAATTGATGAGCGAAGATATTGTTAAAATCAAAGGAATGAAGGCAGGCTTGCAGCTTTCATTCCAAAACGGTGCAAAGTTTGAAGATATCAAAGCAAATATTTTGCACAAATTGGAATCAGGCAACAGTTTTTTCATTCGCGGCACGACAGTTTACATTCCAAGAGGTTCTTTGCCGACAGATCAAATTGAAGTGCTAAGAAAAACTTTTCATCAACATGGGATGCTTTTTAGAACTGAAATCCCTAAACCAAAAATTAAACTTGAAACAAATATTACGGCTAATCAATCAATGCAAAAAAAATTGTCACCGGAAGAAGATTTGCAGCAAATGATTGTAATTAATCGAACAGTGCGCGGCGGACAGGAAATTAAAACGCGCAGTTCAGTTTTGATTTGTGGCAATGTCAATCCTGGTGCTCAAATTATTGCAGGAGGCAGTATTGACGTTCGCGGCACTTGTCGTGGACTCGTTCACGCCGGAGCTTTTGGAAATGACAAGGCTTTCATCGTAGCGGATCAACTCTTGCCACTTCAAATTCGCATTGCTGATTTGGTGGCACGTTCGCCAGATGTGGTTGAAAAGTCAGATTCGCCGGAGCGTGCGTCAATCAAAAATGGACAAATTGTCATTGAGAGGATAGCCAGAGGTTGATTGAACGATAATCATAATTGAAAAGAGGAGAACTTATTATATGAGTCAAGTTATTGTTATAACTTCAGGTAAAGGCGGTGTTGGCAAGACGACGACAACAGCAAATCTTGGCGTTGGTCTTGCTATGCGTAATTTCAGAGTTGCGGTTATTGATACTGATACAGGTCTTCGTAATCTCGATTTGCTGCTTGGACTTGAAAACAGAATTATGTATGATTTAATTGACGTTACAAGTGGTCGTGTGCCTTACAATAAAGCACTTGTTAAACATAAAAAGTACGAAACGCTTTTTTTGCTGCCGACAAGTCAAGTCAGAAATAAAGATGATGTCAGCGGCGAACAATTAATCACACTTTGTAACGAAATGCGAAAAAAATTTGATTATATTCTGCTGGATTGTCCGGCAGGCATTGAAAATGGTTTTAAGACGGCGATAGCTGCGGCAGAATTGGCAATAATCGTTACAAATCCTGAAATTTCTTCCGTTCGTGATGCCGATAAAGTCATTGGCGAACTCAATCGCGCTGACAAAAATAATATTAAGCTTATTGTAACTCGTATTCGTCAACAGATGATTGAAAAAGGCGACATGTTAGATATGAACGACATTAACGAAATTTTGGCGATTGAGTGCATTGGTCAAGTACCGGAAGACGAAATGGTTATCATGGCGACAAACAGAGGTGAACCGGTAATAACCATGAACGATTCACTTGCAGGTAAGGCTTATAAAAATATTGTCGGCAGAATTTGTGGTGAAGCTATTCCGTTTTTGAAAGTACCTAAAGAAGGTTTCTTTGCAAGATTGAAAAAATTATTTGGATTGTTTTGATTGGAGGAGGTATTATGTTAGAAGCTCTTATGAAAATCTTCGGCAAAAACGAAAAACCCTCCGGACAGGTGGCAAAAGAACGACTGCGTGTGGTGTTAATTCATGACAGAGCCAGCGTTTCACCTGAACTCATGGAACTTATTAAAAATGAAATTATTAACGTACTCTCAAAATATATGGACGTGCAAAAAAAAGGCATTGAAATTTCCCTTGCAAATGATGAAGACTCCGTAGCACTTGTGGCAAATATTCCGGTCAATAATATGCGACATGTTGCGTCAAGAAGATTATAATTGGTTTTCTTTGTCAGCAATAAATTTGAAATTGATATTAATACTATATTAAAAAATTTTCATCTTCTTTACATATGAGGCATAATAGTGCTATAATGTAAAGAAATTTTTTATTTTTGGAGGAGGATTTTATTGTTTGACATTATAAAAAAATCTTTGAAACCATTCGACTATTTAATAATTCTTGCGGCGATAATACTTTTTTCAAATCTCGACTATAACAACCTCAATATGATAGACAAAATTTATATTGTGACATTTGCAATTTGGTTTGCATTGCTGGCATTGCGAATTTATATTATTAACAGTGGAGGACGAAAACAATGAGAAAAGCAGTTTTTTTCGATATTGACGGAACTTTGATTGATGCTACAACCGGCATGGTGCATTTGTCAAAAAAAGTTCGTAACGCGCTTTATGCTTTGAAAAATTCCGGCAATTATATTTTTATTGCCAGCGGTCGGCCACTTGACTTTCTTGATCCAGAGCTTGTCAATTTTGGCTTTAACGGATTTTTGCTGATGAATGGTGCCGTTGTAATTATTGATAATAAAATTGTCTTTGCCGAACCAATCGACAAGATGATTGTTTCTGATATCGTTGCAACTTGCGAAAAGATTAAGATTGAGTACATTCTGCAAAGTCACCCAAAAGTTTATCTCAAAAATGGCTTCTCGCGCATGGAGAAATTTTACACGAGTTTTGATATTGATATAAACCGCTTTGTGCGTGAATTTAATCCTGATGACTTGTCCGTTTACAAAATGGAATTTCAAACGGCGGACGCTCGTACTGACGTTGCAGCAATCTATAAAAAGTGGCTCAATTCGCCAAATTTAACAGGCATTTTAGATCCGGCTCACCGCAATAATCTTGAACTTTACTCTCGCAAAAATAGCAAGGGCAGCGGCATTCTTCATGCATTGGAATATCTCAACATTGATGTGAAAGACAGCTACGCTTTTGGTGACGGTCTCAATGATCTTGAAATGATTCAAACTGTCGGTTGTGGCATGGCAATGAAAAATGGCAATCAAAAATTAAAAAATCTTGCCAAATATGTCGTGCCGAGCGTTCATGAAGATGGCGTTGCATATGGAATTTACAAGTATATTTTGAGGACGGCGGTTTAGTCTAATGAAAAAATTTTTTATATCGCTGTTCATTGCAGCATTGATGTCAATTTTATTAATTGGCTGCGGCAGCAATAATGCTCAAAATGAAAGTCAAAATCAAGAAGTTGCAGCGGCGGCAAATGATGACGAAAGAGATTCTGAGCCTGACGATTCTAAACCTGTCAACGGTGATTTGACAATCAAAATGTTAAATGTTGGGCAAGGCGACGCAGTTCTAATTCAAACTAAGACGCAAAACATTTTGATTGATACGAGTGATACTGACGAGCGTGAACAATTCCAAGCGGAACTTGAAAAAACCGGCGTTAAAAAAATTGACAAACTCATTTTAACGCATCCTCATGCCGATCATATTGGCGGAGCAAAACTCGTTTTAGATAATTATCAAGTCGGTGAAATTTATAACGACGGCTGCAAAAGAGACAAATTTAATGTTTACAAAGGTTACATCAACGCTGCAAATAAAAAGAAAATTCCTGTAAAGGCGCTCCAAGCAGGTGATAAACTCAATTTTGGCGGTAAAGTCTCCTTTGAGGTTTTCTATCCGACTGAAGAATTACGTAAAAAATTTGAAGCTGCCAATGATTATAATGATACTTCAATCGTTGGAAAACTTACTTATGGTGACTTTTCAATGTTGTTTACAGGCGATGCCGAAAAAGTTGTGGAAAATGAACTGCTAAATTCAAAGTATAAAAAGAAGCTGCATTGTACTGTACTCAAGGCACCACATCACGGCAGTAAAAATTCCGCTGGCGCAGAATATATGAAAGCTGTTTCGCCGGAATACGTCGTAATTTCCGCAGGAGACCCGAATAATCCTACCGGCAGCGGCAACATGTATGCTCATCCGCATAAGGAAGCACTTAACGCCTATATCAATTCAGGCGGCGTCAGCAAGAAAAATATTTTTTGGACTTACGAAAACGGAACAATTACAATCACTACTGACGGTAAAAATTGTTCGATAACAACGGAACATAAGAGCAACTGGCTTAACAAATGGCTGAAAAAGAATTAATTTTTGGAATGAGGAATGCAAAATGCCTGGCAAAAAAAGCAAAATAATCAATGATACAGATACAAAAGTTAATAATAATATGAGCGTAACAAGTGATAAAATCGAATCAGAGGTGATAAATGAGGAAGATAACTTGATTAATTCTGACGAAGTTGTTACAAATGCTTATGTTGACAGAATTGAGACGGTTGAAAAAGGCGTTGATAAAGCTGTTTTATATTTTGGTGACGACGACGGCGAAAGTGAACCAGAAAAAGTAATTATGCCTGTTTCAATGCTGCCTGAAAGTGTCAAGGCTGATGATACGTTGGAAATAAAAATTAAAATTGCACAGTAAATATGGAATGAGATTGTTAATTACGAATTAAATTTAGGAAGTGGTACGATTGGTGAGGCAACTCACGAAAGCATTTAAATTAATGGCGCTTTTACTATTTGCATTTTTGGTTTCAAATTCAACAGCGCAAGCAGATTCAAGAGTAAATGAATTACAATATATTAAGACATATGACACGGAAGTTGACGGTAAGTCTATTCTGCGAATTGAAATAGGTCTTAAACGCGATAACTTAAAAGATTATTCGGTAAAAATACCTGCGACGGTTTCAAGTACACTACTTATAGATTTAAATGACACTTTGCCTGGAAAACTCAGCAGACGTAATAGTGCTGCAATTCAACTCAGCGGTTCGGAGACAGTCTCCGTCAAGGAAGTCAAAATAAACTATACTCGCTTACAATTCAGACTGCCTTTAGTGATTGGCGATGAGAGTTACAAAGTTTATACCGAACTGCCGGATAAGCGAAGCGATAAGCCTTATCGTTTGATTGTCGATATTGACAAGTCTATTAGTTACGACGATGACGATGATGATTACGGAATTGGCGACGGAAAAGGCAGCATTGTAATTGACGCAGGTCATGGTGGCAGTGATAGCGGCGCTGTTGGACCAAACGGAGTTATGGAAAAAACTGTAACATTGGACGTTGCTTTAAAGGTTCAAAATCTCTTGCAGAAAGATGGTTTACCTGTTGTCATGACACGTACAACAGATAGAGATGTTTCTTGGAGTGGTGCTTCAAATGGTCAGGAATTGCAGGCAAGAGTTGATAAAAGTCCGGCTGAAGCTGCAGTATTTGTAAGTATTCATTGCAACGCATTTTCAAATCCTGCAACGAATGGCATGGAAACTTTTTACTATTGGGGTAGTGAAGAAGGCAGAAGACTTGCCGACATTCTAAATAAAGAGCTTGCAAATTATGGCGGTAGAGCAAATCGTGGTGTCAAAGGCGCTAATTTTTACGTCTTGAAACACTCGGCAATGCCAGCTTCACTCGTTGAACTTGCGTTTATAACAAATCCTGAAGAAGAATATCTATTGGCAGACAACGATTATCAGGAACAGTTAGCACTTGCGATCGCTCGCGGCATTAAAAGATATCTCGCCTTGAGATCGCATAATTATTAATGACTGAAGGAGGAGTCATTTTTAAATGAACACAATTAGAAAGATTTTGTTGTTAATTATGGTTGCATCAATGCTGATCGTTACAGGCTGTGACAATCAAAATGGCGGAAATGAAGGTGCAAACAATCCAAAATCTGATAATATGACGGAAAAAACTACGACAACCAATACGGAAGTAAAGGATTCTGAATTGCCGCCAACTCCGCCACCACCAAATAAAACCTCAAAGGATAATAAAAAAGATGAAACGAGGTCGACAAAAGAGATGAAAATTAAAGTTTACTATCCTGACGAAAGTGGATTGAGACTTGTCGGTGTAAATAGAGAAATTGAGATCAAAGATTCAGAAGACAAATATAAAGAAGCCGTCAAAGCTGTTATGACGCCACCAAAAGAAAAGAATTTGACTAGCATTATACCAAATAATTCCTCACTTATCAGCGTTAAAGTTAAAGATGGTACAGCAGTTGTAAACCTTGACAAAAAAATTAAAAATGGGTTTTCCGGCGGCTCAACCGGTGAAGAATTTTTAATTGGCAGCGTCGTCAATACCTTAACAGAATTTAATGAAGTCAAATCCGTTAAATTTTTGATTGACGGTCAAGAGGTTGAAACTTTAAGCGGTCATATGGATTTATCCGAACCAATCAAGCGTATGGATAACTTAATGAAAAACTAAAAAAATTTTTTATTCAGCAGGAAATTTTATATTTGTATTGAACAAAAAAAATATATTAAAATCGGCATTTTAAACCCTCATGGACAGGAGGAGGCTATTTGTTTTGGAAAAATCGACAGTCATAGGTGTTGTTTTAGGATTCATTTCTGTTTTCGTTGGTATGATTTTAAAAGGCGCACCACTAACTGCTCTAAACAATCCGGCAGCGTTCTTGATAATCATAGGTGGAACATTTGCTTGTTTGTTTAATGCGTTTCCAATGGACCAAGTAAAAAAATTACCAACACTTTTTAAACTAACTTTTAGAGCACCGGAATCACAGAGTAAAGGTGAACTGGTTAAGTTATTCATTGAACTTTCACAAATTGCACGTCGTGAAGGCATTTTGGCACTTGAAAACAAAGTCGGCGAAATTCAAGATCCATTTTTTCGCAACGGTCTTAGTATGGTTATAGACGGTATGGACCCTGATTTTGTCAGCGATGTTTTAGATGCAGAACTTGCTGTTATGGAAGGTCGCCACAGTGAAGGTCGTTCAATCTTCACGCAGGCAGGAACTTATGCACCTACGCTGGGCGTTCTTGGTGCCGTTGTTGGTCTTATCGCTGCGCTTGCTGACTTGAGCGACGTTAATAAGTTAGGTCACGCTATCTCCGCAGCATTCGTCGCAACGATTCTCGGTATCTTCACCGGTTATGTCATTTGGCTGCCACTTGCTAACAAGTTAAAGTTAAAATCTGCTGAAGAAATTGGAATTAAACGTATGATTATTGAAGGTATTCTTTCACTTCAAGCCGGCGATTCACCAACTGCTATTGAGGCAAAATTAATGGTCTTCATTCCTCAAAATGAGCGTGAGGCAATTAAAGGCAGCGAATAATTAAGATTACACATTCCGAATTAATTTAGATAGGAGTGAGTGAGTATTGGCAAGAAAAAAACGCGGTAAAGCGCATGAAGAAGAAGCTAGTGAGGCTTGGCTATTGCCTTATTCGGACTTGATGACGTTGCTTTTGGCATTATTTATAGCACTGTTTGCAATTACACAGACGGATCAAACGAAAATTACTGCATTGGCGCAAGCGTTTAGTTCGGCTTTTAATATGGGTGGTCCGTCGTTCTTTAATCAAATGGGACCTAACCCAAGCGCACAAAGAGAGATTATGTCTTCCGAAGACTTAGGTAACAATGCTTACATTCAAGAAAATCAAACATTAGAATCTATACAGCGTCAACTTGAAAATTATATTCAGCAAAACAACTTACAAGATCAGCTTTCAACACAACTCGAAGAAGAAGGCTTAATGATTCGTATCAAAGAAAAAGCGCTATTTCCTTCCGGTTCAGCAGATTTAGTTCCAGAATCAGCGCGAATTGGTCCTATCGTTGCCGGACTCTTAGCGTCAATACCTGAGCGAGTGTTAATCTCCGGTCACACAGATACAGATCCAATCAGCAATGCAAGATTTCCTTCAAACTGGGAACTTAGTTCAACAAGAGCATTGACATTTATGAAATATTTACTTTCGATAAACCAAGATTTAAATCCGGCAAGATTTTCTGCGATCGGCTACGGCGAATACAGACCAATCGCAAATAATGATACGGCTGAAGGTAAGCAGACTAATCGCCGTGTTGAAATTTTAATTGCACGCTCATTAAGATTCAATCCGAATGAAGGATTTTCATCACAATCAGAAGCGGATTTAGTTGCAAAATGATAGTTGGAATTGGAACTGACATTATAGAAATTGATCGTGTGAGTCGCGCTATCAAAAGTGAACATTTTATTGAGCGTGTATATACAGTAAACGAAAAAAAATATTGTAATAGTCGAGGACAACAAAAAGCAGCCTCTTACGCCGTACGTTTTGCCGGCAAAGAGGCTTTTTTTAAAGCACTTGGCACAGGTATTATTTGCAGCATGACTTGTGTTGAGATTGTCAACGACGATTTAGGTTGTCCACATCTTAATTTAACAGGTCAAGCTGCAAAATTAGTGAAGCAAATGAAAATTGACAAAATGCACATTTCGCTAAGTCATTCAAGAGATTATGCCGTTGCGACTTGTATTCTTGAAAATATAAATTAAATATATTGGAGATAAATGCAGATGAAGATAGCTTTTGCAAAACAAATGCGTGAGATTGACAAAAGATCAATCGAAGAGTTCGGTATCAGCGAACTTGTACTTATGGAAAATGCCGGCCGCAAAGTTGCCGAAGCGGTCTGCAAAGTTTTAAAGACTATTTCAAAAAAAAGCGTTTGTATTCTTGCGGGCAGTGGAAATAATGGCGGTGACGCACTTGTTACTGCTCGGTATTTGTCTAATGCCGGTGCAAGGATTAAGATTTTTTTAATTGGCAACAAAAATCATAGGACTGAATCTTTAAATGTCCAAATGAAAACGCTCAGAGCTATGGGTGTTGAAATTCAAGTGTTGGAAAGTGACAGAGCTTGGGAACGTTTACAAGTCACTTTAAGATTCTCCGACGCGATCGTTGACGGAATTTTAGGCACTGGGTTTACCGGACAGTTGCGTCCTTCTGTACTGCGACTTGTGAGACTTGTCAACTCAACTAATAAACCGGTAATTTCTATTGATATACCAACCGGTGTTGAAGCTGACAGTGGACAAGTCGGAGAAGCAGCAGTTAAGGCAACTTGTACCGTTTCTTTAGGTTTGCCGAAATTTGGTCATTTTATTTGTTCCGGCGGTTCTTATACCGGAGAATTAATCGTTGATGATATAGGTATTCCGTCCCAAATTTTAAGTGACGATATACATCAAACAATGGTTGATAAAGAACTCGCAATTACTCTTTTGCCAGCTCGTCCAAAAGATGTACATAAAGGCAGTTGCGGAAAAATTTTAATTATTGCCGGTTCTCGCGGAATGACAGGTGCTGCGTCGCTTGCCTCAATGGCAGCGTTAAAAGTCGGAGCAGGTTTAGTGACTTTAGCCGTCGCAGAAAGTTTAAATTCAATCTTTGAGGTTAAATTGACGGAAGTCATGACAGCACCGCTGCCGGAAATTAAAGCAGGTTTCATTGGTGGTGATAAGGCGGTTTCTCAACTCTTAACGCTTGCGGATAATGCCGACGCAATTCTGATTGGTCCAGGTCTCGGCCGTGAAAAAGAAACGTTGGAAATGGTGCAAAAAATTGTTGAGACAGTTGACAAGCCGCTGGTTTTAGATGCAGATGCTCTTTTTGCTTATAACGGCAGAGCTGATGCGTTGAAGTTGGCAAAACAAATTCCAATTTTGACGCCGCATTTAGGTGAACTTGCAGCGCTTTTAGATACAACCGTTGATGAATTGCGAAAAAATTTAATAGAATCTGTCCGTAAGGCGGCTAAGGATTTTAGAGCAATTTTTGTTGCGAAATTTGAAAGTACAATTATTGCTTATCCAAATGGTGAAGTCTTTTTATCTTCGCTTGGCAATGAAGGCATGGCTACAGGTGGCTGTGGTGATGTTTTAGCTGGAGCAATCGCCGGACTTATGAAGCAGACGCCTTTTGCGCCTATTGCCGGCGTTTATCTGCATGGCACTGCCGGTGATTTTGCATTTGATAGCAAGAGTGACGGTCTCATTGCCTCTGAGGTATTGGAAAATTTGCCTTTGGCGATTAAAAATTTACGTAACTTGCAAAATACTTAAAAATTGAAATTTGGAGTTAATATGATTAAACAATCAACATTATTAAAAGTTAATGAATTAATTGAACGCTATCCGGCGTTAAGAATTTGCCGTGAAGACTTAAATCGTACTATCACGACGATTTGTGAAAGTTTTCGCAATGGCAACAAATTGATAACTTGCGGTAATGGTGGCAGTGCTGCTGATGCACTTCACATTGTCGGAGAATTGATGAAAGGCTTTTTAAAAAAACGTTCTATTGTCAATTTTGACGTTGATTTTTATGAACGTCTCATGGCAAATTATCCCGATGATGTCGAATATTTTACGAAAAATTTACAATGCGCCTTACCTGCAGTTTCGCTTGTTGGTGAGACGGCATTAACTACAGCTTTTTCTAACGATCAAGCACCGGATTTGTCCTTCGCTCAACAGGTCTTTGGAATTGGCAATATTGGTGATGTTTTACTTGCGATAACGACTTCCGGCAATTCCGCTAATGTAATTCACGCTGTCAAAGTTGCAAAACTCAAAGGTATCAAAACCATAGCTTTAACAACCACTTGCTGATATTTCAATTTGTGCGCCTGCTGACACGGCTTACACTATCCAGGAATTTCATTTGCCGATTTATCATATGATTTGCATTGCGGCTGAGAATGAATTTTTTGGTAATTAAAAATTAAACCTTAGATATAAATTATTCATGCCTAAAGTGAATGTAAAAATTTCCATGACATTTGCAAAAAATTTATGATTTTCAACCATATATGTAATGATGAATATTGAGTTAATCGCGGCGAAAATTACTGATAAACTATATGTCTTGAATGATTCGACGGCAAAATCATAAAGTGATAAAACAACTTCAGGATTGAAGAAAAAAACAATAAACAGACTGTAAAATTTACCGAGAGAAGCTGCACTTCCTGTGCTGAATATCTCAAGGATAGATTTTACAGGATTTTTTATTTTTGCAAACAAATTTTGATTGAAACTTTTAAAAAACCATAATTCGGACATTGCGATAACGAATAGCAACGCACCTATCATACCAATCGTAAGTGCAATTATACCGAAATTAAAAATTTTTACACAAATAACTGTAACCAAGACATCGACCACCATGATTAATATATAAATCTTCCGAATTTTTACTTGTAGACCAATCATTTTGACAAATTGCCATCATTATTCCGTAATCTTCTGCCATTTGATGAAATTCTGCCGGAATTTCCAATAAAGCGTGCAAGTTATGTTTCATTGTGCTCTTTACAAATGCGCCGCAATTTATCCAAAAAACAATGCTTAACTCCTTAGCTAAAAGGCATTTGGACGTTACCTCAGACACCTCTAAACGTCTTGTGAAATATTTGGCTAAGTTCAGAGCCGTTAATAAAGAAAAAATTCCTACTTCCGAAACTATTAATTGCATTTGACCATAATATAGCGGCTCATTTGGGTGGAATCACCGGCAGTGGAAAAACCGCTATCGGTACACTTGCATATTCGTTATTCTACAGTACAAAGGTAGAAATACCACGTTTTAATGGCACTAGAAACGGATTTGAAAAGATTTTTGCCGGTTTGCTCGATTTGCCTATTTTTATTGATGATGCCAACAATTTGGCTGATAATGAACGTAAACAAGCCGAAAGGATGATTTATGACTTTGTAAACGGTGTCGGCAGAATCAGAACTAACAAAAATCTTGATACTTTAAAACCTTCTACATTTTACGGCAGCCTTTTGACTAGCGGCGAGCACTTCTTAACAACCAGCAACAGCGCCGGCGGAGCAAAGACTCGCGAAATGGAATTTAATATCGGCAAGTCATTCATTCCAAAAGAAACAGCCATCAAAATCTACAAAATCACTAAAAAGAATTATGGTTTATTCCTTAGGGAGTGGATTGAAACTATCCAAGAACGTGAAGAAGAAATTAAAGAGGTCTACGAAATTATCAGATATGGCGGAACGCTGCAAAAAATTAAAATTGAAGGCCACGACATATTGATAATATTGCCGCCATTACAACTGCTAACATATATTTCACTATGAGATTTTTAAAAGAAGATGATAATTATCATTCCGAAATCAGGAAATTGTCAGCAAAATTAGGAATTACAAAAGTAGACCGCTTAAAATTAGTTGCACCAGCAGTAGAAAAAAAGCAGAATAAATTTGAAAAGTTCCTTATCTAGGGGCTTTTTTGGTGATGAAAAAAATGTTAGAACTGAACAAAATCTACAATGAAGATTGCTTGATCGGAATGTATAAAATCCCCGACGGCAGTATAGATATGATACTTTGCGACTTGCCTTTTGGAAAGCTGGATAATTCTTGGGACGCTAGTTGTGGGATTTTTTTGTTTTATGATAGGAACAGTAGTTTACAATTTTTGAAAAATAAAAACAAAAATCGCATTGCTCACACCGGCAAGCCTTATGTCAACGGACACTGCTTTGTGAGTTTAACTCTTT
>CAJOHI010000038.1 GCA_905234365.1 uncultured Selenomonadaceae bacterium
TCTGCGTTGAAGAACCGCCAGTATCATAGCCGGTGATCGCGCCGGTATCAGCATTGCTTAGATCAATTCCGCAACGATTAGCCAAAAATGCCGTAGAGCCGTAAGTATCAAGCTCACTGTAAAAGTGATTAAGTGCATCCTGGATTCCGGAAAAATAAGAATTTGAGCAAGCTACTATTGCCTCGTCAAGCATTGCAGTAGCATTAGTTTTTGTCGTCGTATCAAGTGACGCCATAAACTTTTTAATTACTTCCTGTTGCGTGTAAGTTGTTGGTGTCACTTCTTCATACGATTGAAGCGTTGAGAAAACATCATTGACGAGAGAGCCGTCAACAGTTACCATTCTCATAAAAAGCACCTGCCTTTCCATAGTTATTAATCTTTCCATAGCATTTGTTAATATTAGAATAAATTTTTTTAAATTTGTCAAGAATTTTTAAAAAAAATTTTTTTAGGAGATTATTTATGTAATAAAAAAATTTGCAATAATTTTTATATTGTGCTACGATAAGAAAAATAATTATCATTGATTGTTATTTTTTTTGATTTATTTTCAGGAGGATTTTTAAGTGGAGCAAAAAATTTCAGAATTACGACAAAAAGCAAGCGAGGCAATTAAAAATGCAGCGACTAATCTTAAAGAATTGGATAATATTCGTGTTAAAATTCTCGGCAAAAAGGGCGAACTGACTTCTATACTTCGCGGAATGAGTCAACTTAGTGCTGAAGATCGTCCACGAATTGGCAAAATTGTCAACGAGGCAAGAGCACAAATCGAAGCTCTGATAGCTGAAAAGAATGACGAACTTAAAACTAAGGAACTCTCAAACAAATTGGCGAGTGAAAAAATTGATGTTACATTGCCAGGCAGAAAAATTAATGCAGGACATCTTCACCCATTGACGTTGACACTTAATAGAATTAAAGAAATATTTTTGCAAATGGGTTACACCATTGAGGAAGGCCCGGAAGTCGAGACGGATTATTATAATTTTGAAGCGCTGAATTTGCCTAAAGATCACCCGGCACGTGATATGCAGGATTCATTTTACATCACTGAAGACATTTTAGTTAGAACGCAGACTTCACCTGTGCAGGCAAGAACTATGGAAAGTCATGAGCCTAACTCGCCAATCAGAATGATTGCACCAGGCAGAGTTTATCGCCGTGATGATTACGATGCTTCACATTCGCCGATGTTTACACAAGTTGAAGGCTTAGTTATCGACAAAGGCATTAGATTTTCCGATCTCAAGGGAACGTTGGAACATCTTTTAAAAGAAATTTTCGGTAAAAATGCAAAGGCTAGACTTAGACCAAGTTTCTTTCCATTCACTGAGCCAAGCACCGAAGTTGATGTAAGCTGCATGATGTGTCACGGCAACGACGCTAATTGCAAAGTTTGTCACGGAAGCGGCTGGTTGGAAATTCTTGGCGCCGGTATGGTTCATCCTGACGTGTTGAAAATGAGCGGCTATGATCCAAAAGTTGTAAGCGGTTTCGCATTTGGTATGGGTGTTGAGCGTATCGCGATGTTGTCTTACGGAATTGACGATTTGAGACTTTTCTACGACAATGATGTTAGATTCTTGCAACAATTCAAATAGATTGCAAGTTGTTATTAAACTTTTTCGGCTTTATAATTGCCGAAGATTATAATAAAATTAAAATATAGGAGTGATAAATTTTGCAAGTATCTACAAAGTGGCTTAAAGATTACATGAAGATAGATATTTCGCCAGAAGAATTAGCGGAAAAATTGACAATGGCAGGTATTCCTGTTGAAAACGTCGTTAGAGCTGATGAAGGCTTAGAAAAAGTCGTTACCGGCAAGATTGAAAAATTAGAAGCTCATCCAGATTCCGATCATTTGCAAGTATGTCAAATGAACGTTGGAACTAATGAATTATTACAAATCGTAACCGGCGCACCGAATGTTAAACAAGGTCAGATTGTGCCAGTAGCTTTAGTCGGCGCACATTTGCCAAATGGTCAAAAAATTTCTAAAGGCAAATTGCGTGGCGTCGCGTCAAATGGCATGCTTTGTTCGGCAGATGAATTGAAGTTAGATATTGAAAATTTGCCTGTTGAGCAAAAAGTTGGAATTTACATTTTGCCTGAAGATACGCCGATTGGTGTTCCGGCTAAGGAAGTTTTAGGACTTGATGACGTTATTTTAGAATTTGAATTGACGGCAAATCGCGGCGATTGTTTCAGTGTCTTTGGCATTGTCAGAGAAGCTGCGGTTTTAACAAATCAAACGCCTAATTTACCAAAAATTGAAGTAAAAGAAGATGACGAATCAAAAGCCACCGATTTAATCAAAATTAAGATTGACGCACCGGATTTGTGCAGCAGATTTTCTTCGCGTGTCTTGAAAAATGTCAAACTTGGACCGTCACCTGCTTGGATTCAGCAAAGATTGCAAGGTGCAGGAATTAGAGCCATTAACAACGTAGTTGACGTGACTAACTTCGTTATGGTTGAACTCGGTCAGCCTATGCACGCTTACGATTATGATGAGGTCAAGGGACATATCCTTAACGCTCGCCGTGCCGTTGAAGGCGAACAACTGCACACGCTGGACGATTCAAATCGACTTGCTAAAGGTGGCGAATTGGTAATTGCCGATGCTGAAAAAGCTGCAGGTTTAGCCGGAGTTATGGGCGGTTTTGAAACTGAAATTACGGAAAAGACTAAAACTGTTGTGCTAGAGGCGGCAAGTTTTAACGGTGCTTCAATTCGTCGTACTTCAAGAGCCGTTGGTTTACATTCCGAAGCGTCAGGCAGATTTGAGCGCGGTGTTGACGAGACAAAGACGATTAGAGCACTTGACAGAGCTGCACAACTTTTACAAGATATGAGCGCTTGCACTGTTTGCAAAGGTATTGTTGATGTTTATCCTAATCCGAAATCTGAAGTAACTGTTGCATTTACACCGGAACAAATCAATCAGCGTCTCGGTACTGAAATTGAAACGGATAAAATGATCGACATTCTTCAAAAGCTAGGCTTTGAAATTGTCTCAAAAACTCCTTCTGCTATTAAGGTCAAAGTTCCGTCTTGGCGAAATGATGTTTCCATGATGGAAGATATTTCAGAAGAAGTTGCAAGAATTTGTGGCTATGATAATATTCCTTCAACGCTGCCTGTTGGCGTAACGTCACAAGGTCATCAAAGTGATGTTCAAAATTTTGTTGACAGAATTAAATCCGTACTTGTAACACTCGGAATGAATGAGGAATTATCATTCAGTTTCACAAATCCGACAATGTTTGACAAAATGAATGTTCCAGCAGATAGTGAACTTAGGAAAGCCGTTCCAATAATGAATCCGTTGACTGATGATTATCCTTTGCTGCGAACGACGTTATTGGCAAGTATAATGGAAAATGCCGCAAGGAATTACAGCCGTAAAAATGAAGATGTCAAACTTTTTGAGATTGCACCGGTATTTTCTCCTAAAGCGCTGCCAATTACCGAGCAGCCGATTGAGACATTGAAACTTGCCGGCCTTATAATGGGTCGTCGTGAGGATAAAGGTTGGAGCCAAAATTCCGATGAAGTTGATTTCTACGACATGAAAGGTATCGTTGAGGAACTTTTTGACAGAATATCAATAGACAAGTATACCGTTGAGGTCAGCGAACATTTTGCAATGCATCCAGGCAAAACTGCCGCCTTTAAAAAAGGCAAAGACGTTCTCGCTACTGTCGGTGAAATTCATCCTGCCGTTGCTAATTCTTTCAACATTTCTAAAAAGATTTATGTTTTTGAAGCGGACATTAAGACCCTTTTAAAATATACGGCTAAAAATTTCAAATATGAACAACTTCCAAAATATCCGGCTATTACTCGTGATTTGGCTATTCTTGTTGACAAAAATATTGCTGCCGGTGAAGTTAAAAAGATTATTACGCAAAATGCCGGCGGCTATTTCAAAGATGTTACGCTGTTTGACGTTTACACAGGTGAACATATTTCCGACGATAAGAAAAGTTTAGCATTTACAATAAAATTTCAATCTACTAATCGCACTCTAACTGACGAAGAAGCAGACGAAGCCTTTACAAAAATACTCGCTGCGGTGAAGAAGCAATTCAACGCCGAACTTCGCAGCTGAGGAAGGTGACAGGTTTTGAGTGAACGAAGCAACACAAATGATGGTGGTTACGAAAGAGTTGAAGTTGAAATTTTTGGCGAGATTTATCGTCTTAGAACTGACGACAGAGAAGGTCTCAAAAAAATTGTCAAAATGGTTGATAGCACCATGAAAACCGTTGCACAAAATACGAAAAGTTTTGCAGGAAGCAGAATTGCCGTACTTGCCGCACTTAAACTTGCAGAAGATTATTATCAACTCAAAAAGGATTATGATGAACTTCTTGAGCTTCTTGACGAAAACAAATAAAAATCATTTAATCTAAAAAAGGATTTTGTAGCTCATTGAAGAATACATTAAATTAAATGTATTTGTGTAATTCACAATGTATAATGCTATAATGCTTTATTAATTCAGGCATTACGCATTGATTAGATTGGAGGGCTTTGTATGGCTGAATTCGCAATCAGAGGCAAAAATATTGAAATCACTGAACCACTTAGAGAGTATGTTGAAAAACGTGTAGGTAAAGTCACAAAGTACTTTGAAAAAATTGAGCAAATTTCTGTTCTCTTAACTGTAACAAAAGGTCAACACGTTGTTGAAGTTACGGTTGAGGTTCCGAATGGCGTTCTTCTCAGAGGTGAAGAATCGACAACGGATATGTACACTTCAATAGATCTTGTCGTTGAAAAACTTGAACGCCAAATTCACAAACAAAAGACTAAATTAGCAAAACGCTTCCGCGCCGGCGGATTTAAATCAGAAGTGATTGACGAATCTAAATTTCATGCTGAACAATCAGACGAGAGTGAAGAATATCCTGTCGTTAAGACAAAGAGATTTTCCGTTAAGCCAATGGACGTTCAAGAAGCTATTATGCAAATGAATCTCCTTAATCATAATTTCTTTGTATTTCGTGACGCTGAAACGGAAGAAATTTGCGTCGTTTACAAGAGAAATGACGGTGCTTACGGTCTTCTTGAATCCGGTAAATAATTTATTGAAAACTTTACGTATAATTTATAATTTCAGTTCTTAAAAATAATCGTCAAGATATATAAGGACTGAAATATTTTTATAGCAATAATTAACTACTAGGTAAAGTGTATATAAAAAAGTTGTTAAATTAGGTATTGACAAGACTTTTTACAAGTGCTAATATTATCAAGCATTTGAGAAAACTATTTCATAGAAAAATGATTGCACAAAAGAAAGGAGGCTTACATGTGCCTACCATAAATCAGTTGGTCAGAAAAAGTCGCAAGAGCTTAGAAGAAAAATCTACAGCACCTGCTTTAAAAGAATGTCCTCAAAAACGTGGTGTTTGCACTCGTGTTTATACAACAACACCTAAAAAGCCTAATTCTGCACTTCGTAAGGTTGCTCGTGTTCGTTTGACTAACAGTATTGAGGTTACCGCATATATTCCAGGAATTGGTCATAATCTTCAAGAACATAGCGTCGTTTTGATTCGCGGCGGTCGTGTTAAAGATTTACCTGGTGTTCGTTATCATATTATTCGCGGCACACTTGATACTGCTGGCGTACAAGACCGCAATCAGTCTCGTTCAAAATACGGAGCAAAGAAAGCTAAAGCCAAGAAAAAGTAATGTATAATTGGTGATGTCTAATAAAAAATGTTAGACATTAGGAATTTGACATTAATTGAGGGAGGTAAGTAAATGCCACGAAAAGGTTCCGTGCCGAAGCGAGACGTTTTGCCGGATCCGGTCTATAATTCAAAAACGGTTACAAAGTTCATAAATAAAGTTATGCTTAGCGGTAAAAAGTCCGTAGCCCAAAGAGTTGTTTATGATGCTTTTGATACCATTCGCGATAAGACTGGTAAGGATCCGCTTGAGGTCTTTGAAACGGCACTTAAAAATGTAATGCCTGTTTTGGAAGTTCGCGCTCGTCGTGTTGGCGGTGCAAATTATCAGGTTCCTGTTGAGGTTCGTCCAGATCGTCGTATGACACTTGGAATTCGTTGGCTTGTCAATTATGCAAGACTTCGCGGTGAAAAGACAATGGATGCTCGTCTTTCCGGTGAACTTATGGATGCAGCAAATAATACTGGTGCTTCTATCAAGAAGAAGGAAGACACTCACAAGATGGCTGAGGCCAATAAGGCATTTGCACACTACCGCTGGTAAGATTAATGCGGAATTAAGAATTCGGAATTTTGGATTGGATTCGATTAAGTATTCCGTATTAATTTTAAAGGAGCGAAGTTTAAAGTGTCTAGAGAGTTTTCATTGGAAAAAACTCGCAATATTGGTATAATGGCGCATATAGATGCCGGTAAGACGACTACTACAGAAAGAATTTTGTTTTATACTGGTATCAATCATAAAATTGGTGAAGTACACGACGGTGCTGCTACTATGGATTGGATGGTCCAAGAGCAGGAACGCGGCATCACAATTACTTCAGCAGCTACAACTTGTCATTGGAAAAATCATAGAATCAACATCATTGATACACCTGGTCACGTTGATTTTACAGTTGAAGTTGAACGCTCATTGAGAGTTCTTGACGGTGCAGTTGCCATTTTGACGGCTCGCGGTGGTGTCGAACCTCAAACGGAGACAGTGTGGCGTCAAGCAGAACGTTACAATGTTCCTCGTATGGCTTATGTCAACAAAATGGATATAACCGGTGCTGACTTTTTCAACGTCATTCAAATGATGCGTGATAGGTTGCATACAAATGCTATTGCGATTCAGTTGCCGATTGGCGCTGAAGATAAATTTGAAGGCATTGTCGATCTCGTTAAAATGGAAGCCATTGTTTACGAAGACGATTTAGGCAAAGTTGCTGACGAAGTTGAAATTCCTGATGATATGCGCGAAATTGCCGAAGAATATCGCGATAAGCTGCTTGAAGCCTGTGCTGAATGTGATGATGACTTTATGGAAAAATATCTCGGCGGTGACGAAGTTACTGTTGACGAAATTAAAGCCGTTATCAGAAAGGCAACGATTGATTGTAAGATGACGCCTGTAACTTGCGGCACTTCTTATAGAAATCGCGGCGTTCAACCACTTCTTGATGCGATTGTCGATTATATGCCGGCACCGACGGACATTCCGCCAATTCAAGGTATCAATCCTGAAAATGATAAGCAGGAAGAAAGACCTTCCAGTGATGAAGAACCTTTCTCTGCTCTTGCTTTCAAGATTATGACTGATCCTTATGTTGGCAAACTTGCATTCTTCCGCGTATATTCCGGTACTCTCAAGTCCGGCAGCTACGTTTATAATTCAACCAAAGGCAAAAAAGAGCGTATTGGTCGAATTTTGCAAATGCACGCCAACAATCGTAAGGAAATTGATATAGTTTACAGTGGTGATATTGCTGCAGCAGTTGGCTTGAAAGATACAACAACAGGTGATACACTTTGTGAAGAAACTAAGCCGATTATTTTGGAGTCAATGAACTTTCCTGATCCGGTTATATCAGTTGCGGTTGAACCTGCGACGAAAAACGATCAAGAAAAAATGGGAATTGCACTTCAAAAATTGGCAGAAGAAGATCCGACTTTCAAAGTTCGCACTGACGCTGAAACCGGACAGGTTATCATTTCCGGTATGGGTGAACTTCATCTTCAAATTATCGTTGATAGAATGTTACGCGAATTTAAAGTTGACTGCAAAGTTGGTGAACCGCAAGTCGCTTATCGTGAAACCATTCGCAAAGTTTCTAAAGCAGAAGGTAAATTCGTTCGTCAAAGCGGCGGTCATGGACAATATGGTCATTGCTGGCTTGAAATTGAGCCGCAAGAAGCTGGAGCAGGATTCACTTTTGAGAGCAAAATTGTCGGTGGCGTAATTCCGAAAGAATATATCAATCCTATTGAGGCTGGTGTTAAACAAGCTATGGAAAATGGCGTGCTTGCCGGTTATCCAATGGTTGATGTCAAGGCTACAGTTTATGACGGTAGTTTCCATGAAGTTGATTCTTCCGAAGCAGCATTCAAAATTGCCGGTTCAATCGCTTTCAAAGTTGCTGCCGAGAAGGCAAAACCTGTATTGCTTGAACCTTATGTTAAAGTTGAAGTTACGGTGCCTGAAGAATATATGGGCGATGTCATTGGTGATTTGAATTCTCGACGCGGACGCATTGATGGTATGGAACCGCGTGGTGGCGTACAAGTTATAAGAGGATTTGTGCCGCTCTCCAGCATGTTTGGCTATTCAACTGACTTGCGTTCAAAAACTCAAGGTCGCGGCAATTATTCAATGGAAGTCGCTTACTATGATGAAGTTCCAAAGGCAATTTCAGATGCCATTATCGCTAAAAATAAAGGCGAGTAGTATATTAATTAAAATTTGTAATTCGTGATGAATGATTTAATTGATGATATATTGTTATTTGGCAATATTCCTAATTACGAATTACGCATCAAATATTATGAATTGAAATTTAGGGGGAATATTTAAATGGCAAAACAGAAATTTGATCGAAGCAAACCACATGTTAATATTGGTACTATCGGTCATATCGATCATGGCAAGACCACTTTGACTGCAGCTATTACTAAAGTCCTTGCATCAAAGAACCTTGCAAAATTTGAAGCATATGATCAAATTGATAAGGCTCCGGAAGAACGTGAACGCGGTATTACTATTAATACTGCTCACGTTGAGTATGAAACTTGGGATCGTGAAGTTGATGGCAAGCCTGTAAAAGGTCGCCACTATGCACACGTTGATTGTCCGGGACATGCTGACTATATCAAAAACATGATCACTGGTGCAGCTCAAATGGATGGTGCAATCCTCGTCGTTGCTGCTTCTGATGGTCCAATGCCTCAAACTCGTGAACACATTCTCCTTGCTCGTCAGGTTGGTGTTCCGGCAATCGTTGTCTTCCTTAACAAGGTTGACCAAGTTGATGATCCTGAACTCCTTGAACTCGTTGATATGGAAGTTCGCGATCTTCTTACCAGTTATGAATTTCCAGGCGATGAAATTCCTATCGTTATGGGTTCAGCACTTCAAGCTCTCGAAGGCAATGCAGAGCAGGAAGAAAATATCATTAAACTTCTTGACGCTGTTGATACTTATATTCCAACACCAACTCGCGACACTGATAAGCCATTCCTTATGCCTGTTGAAGACGTATTCACAATTACTGGTCGTGGTACTGTTGCTACCGGTCGTGTTGAGCGTGGCGAATTGAAACTCAACGAACCTGTTGAGATCGTTGGACTTATGGACGAACCGAAAAAGACTGTTGCAACTGGTATTGAAATGTTCCGCAAGTTGCTTGACAGCGCACAAGCTGGCGATAACGTAGGCGTTCTCCTTCGTGGTATCGACAGAAAAGAAATTGAACGTGGTCAAGTTATTGCAAAGCCAGGTTCAATTCATCCACATACTAAATTTAAGGCGCAAGTTTACGTCCTTTCAAAAGACGAAGGCGGACGCCATACTCCGTTCTTTGCTAACTATCGTCCTCAATTTTACTTCCGTACAACAGACGTTACCGGCGTAGTCAGTAACCTTAAAGATAATAACGGCAGTGCTGTTGAAATGTGCATGCCTGGCGATAACGTTGAAATGGAAGTCGAACTCATCACTCCAATCGCTATTGAAAAAGGTCTCCGCTTCGCTATTCGTGAAGGCGGTCACACTGTTGGAGCAGGTCGCGTTATCGACATTGAACAGGCTTAATAATTATTAAGATTACATTTGCATAATTAACAGTGGTCGGTAGTCATGAAAATTGAAAATAAAGTGATTACTGACCGCTGATTAATGCTGATTTTTTTAATGCTGTGACATGGCAGATTGCTCGGTTACAATTCGAGGGAACTGTCGTCGAGAAATGTTGAGAGCCAGACTCTTGACTAAGGAGGAAAATTACCTTGCCAAAACAACAAAAACAAAAGATTAGGATTCGCCTGAAGGCCTACGATCATAAGTCACTTGATCAAAGTGCTGCTAAAATCGTTGAGACGGCAAAGAAAACCGGCGCAATGGTCTCAGGTCCGATTCCACTGCCAACAGAGAAAAATATTTATACCATTCTTCGTTCACCACATGTCAATAAAGATTCTCGTGAACAATTCGAGATGAGAACGCATAAACGTCTCATTGACATTCTTCAACCGACAAATAAGACTGTTGATGCTTTAATGCGTCTTGACCTTCCTGCCGGTGTCGACATCGAGATCAAGGTATAAGGCGGAGGTGAAGGCAATGTCAAAATTAATTTTAGGAATTAAACTTGGAATGACTCAACTTTTCGCTGAAGATGGCAGAGTTGTTCCTGTAACAGTTGTTGCTTCTGGTAACAACGTCGTCATTCGCAATAAAAATATTGAGAGTGATGGATATTATGCCGTTCAACTTGGATTTGGTGAAATAAAAGATAAAAAAGTTACAAAACCTATGCAAGGTTACTTTAAAAAGTTTGAAGTTAAGCCAGTTAAATTTATTCGTGAACTTCGTCTTAAAGCTGAGTCCGAATACAAAGTTGGAGACGTGATTGGCGTTGATACCTTTGCAGCCGGAGAAGTCGTTGACGTTATCGGTACTTCAAAAGGTAAAGGCTTTGCCGGTGGAATTAAGCGTCATAACTTTGCACGCGGTCCAATGGGACACGGTTCAAAGTCACATCGTGAGCCAGGTTCAACCGGTGCAATGCTTTCCGGTCCAGGCGGTCGCGTCCTTAAGGGCAAGAAATTGCCGGGACGTATGGGCGGTATCAGAACGACAATTCAACATTTGACTGTTGTAAAAGTTGATAAAGATAGAAACCTTATCTTGATTAAAGGTGCAATACCTGGTCCTAAAAAAGGCTTAGTGCTTATCAGAGACACTGTAAAGCCTATAAAAGAAAAACAACATCAAGAGCCTAAGAAGAAGAAATAAGGAAGGAGGATTGAGTCAATGCCTAAAGTATCGGTTTACAATATGACTAACGAAAAAGTCGGCGATTTGGAACTCAGCGAAGAAATTTTTAACGTTGAGATGAACGAAAAACGCGCTGGTCTTATTCATCAAGTTGTTGTTATGCAGCTCGCATCTCGTCGACTTGGAACACATGCAACTAAGACACGCAGCATGGTTCGTGGCGGTGGTCGCAAGCCTTGGCGTCAAAAGGGTACAGGTCGTGCTCGTGCAGGTAGCCGCAGAAGTCCACTTTGGAGAAGCGGTGGCACAGTCTTTGGACCACATCCAAGATCTTATGCTTTCACTATGCCGAGAAAACAGCGTCGCCTTGCGCTCAAATGCGTTCTTAGTGACAAAGTTAAAAATGGCGATTTGATTGTTTTAGACAAATTAGATTTTGATACTCCGAAAACTAAACAATTTGTAAAACTTCTCAACGACTTCAATATTGAAAAAAAGGCACTTTTCATTACTTCTGAACCAAAAGAAAATGTTCAAAGGTCGGCGAATAATATTCAAGGCGTCAAGACTATCGGCGCTTTGGGTCTCAATGTTTACGATATGCTTAACCATGACAAGCTCTTCCTTACAAAAGACGCCGTCGCAAAAATTGAGGAGGTGTTCGCGTAATGGAAGCAAGAGATATTCTGATTCGTCCGTTAATTACTGAAAAATCCACTGAATTAATGACAGAAGGCAAATACGTTTTCGTAGTTGCCAAAAAAGCTAACAAGATTGAAATTGCAAAGGCAGTTAAAGAAATTTTTGATGTTAAAGTTGAAAAAGTGAATACTGTCAATGTCAAGGGCAAGACAAAGAGAATTGGTCGCACGAGCGGCAAACGTCCTGATTATAAAAAGGCGATTGTTAAACTCGCGGCTGGAGAAACCATTGAGTTCTTCTCCGCTTAAAATCTGAGTAAAGGAGGTTAAAAGACATTGGGAATTAAAACATTTAAACCGTATACTCCAGGAAGACGTTTTATGACGGTCTCGACTTTTGAAGAAATAACCACTGACAAGCCGGAAAAGTCATTGCTTGCACCACTTAAAAAACACGGCGGTCGCAACCAGCAAGGTCGTTTGACAGTTCGTCATCAAGGCGGCGGTCACAAGCGTCGTTATCGTATCATTGATTTCAAACGCAACAAAGATGGCATTCCGGCAAAAGTTGCAACTATCGAATATGATCCTAATCGCAGCGCACGTATTGCACTCTTGCATTATGTTGACGGTGAAAAAAGATATATCATCGCTCCGGCAGGTCTCAAAGTTGGCGACAAAGTTGAATCCGGTGCAGAAGCTGATATTAAAGTTGGAAATTCTCTGCCACTCAAAAACATTCCAGTTGGTACAATGATTCATAATATTGAATTGAAGATTGGAAAAGGCGCTCAACTCGTTAGAAGTGCAGGTTCGGCTGCTCAATTAATGGCAAAAGAAGGCAATTATGCACTTTTGAGAATGCCGAGCGGCGAATTAAGAAAAGTACATATTAATTGCCGTGCTACGATTGGTCAAGTTGGTAATCTCGATCACGAAAATATCTCAATCGGTAAGGCCGGACGTAATCGTTGGCTTGGAAAACGTCCTGAAAATCGCGGCGTTGCAATGAATCCTAATGACCATCCACATGGCGGTGGTGAAGGTCGCAGTCCAGTCGGTCGCAAACATCCTGTTACTAAATGGGGTAAATGCGCTATGGGTGCTAAGACTCGTCGCAAGAAGGCTTCGGATAAACTTATTGTCAGACGTAGAAAATAATTAGTAATTCTTAATTAATGGAAGGAGGCTTTGACACTTGGCAAGATCGGTAAAAAAAGGACCATTTGTCCAAGAAAAACTTGCAAAAAAGATTGACGCTCTTAACGAAGCTAACGATAAGAAAGTCATCAGAACTTGGTCTCGCGCTTCAACGATCATTCCTTCATTCGTTGGTCATACAATCGCCGTTCACGATGGTCGTAAACATGTTCCGGTTTACGTTACTGAAGACATGGTTGGTCATAAACTCGGTGAATTTGCTCCGACAAGGACTTTTAAAGGTCACGCCGGTGAAGAGAGAAAAACTTCATTGAAGTAACAACTAACCTTAACACCAATGGAAGGAGGAAAATTTGTGGCTGAACAACAAGAGGCAAAGTCAATCGCTAAATATGTTCGCATTGCACCGCGTAAAGTCCGTATCGTAGCTGACTTAATTCGTGGCAAGGACGTTGAAGATGCCTTTGCAATTTTGAGATTTACTCCAAAACGTGGCGCTGTTCTTCTGGAAAAAGTTTTGAGATCAGCGGTTGCCAATGCTGAAAACAACTACGAAATGGACATTGATAAACTTTATGTATCGTCATGTTTTGTAGATCAAGGTCCAACACTTAAAAGAATTCATCCACGTTCACGTGGTCAGGCTTTCAGTATTCTGAAACATACTTCGCATATTACAGTGATTGTCAAAGAAAAAAATTAATCACTCAATAAATTGAGAAGGAGGTAAAAGGTTTGGGTCAGAAAGTCCATCCACATGGCATTAGACTTGGAATAGTCAAAACTTGGGATGCCAAGTGGTATGCAAGTGATAAAAAAGGAGAATACGCGCGCTCTCTCCATGAAGATATTAAAATTCGCAAAGAACTCAAAAAGCAGCTCGCTACAGCGGGAGTTTCAAAAATTGAAACGGAGAGATCAAAAAATCGTCTCAAGTTGACGATTCACACCGCTAAACCAGGAATGGTTATTGGTCGCGGCGGTTCCGGAATTGAACAAATTAAAGAAAGTCTCAAGCCATTGACAAGTAAAAGAGTCGATATTAACATAGCTGAGATTAGAAATCCTGATATGGATGCAACACTTGTTGCTGAAAATATCGCAGCACAGCTCGAAAGAAGAATTGCCTTCCGTAGAGCTATGAAACAGGCAGTTAGTCGCACAATGAAACTTGGCGCAAAAGGTATCAAGGTCGCAGTTGGTGGTCGTCTCGGCGGCGCTGAAATTGCAAGGAAAGAATCTTATCGCGAAGGCAGCATTCCACTTCATACTCTTCGTGCTGACATTGATTATGGACTTGCAGAAGCTAACACAACTTATGGTCGAATCGGCGTTAAAGTTTGGATTTTCAAAGGTGAAATTTTGCCTGAGAAGAAAAACAAAGACGTTGAAAGCACTCAAACAGAAGGGAGCGATTCCTAATGTTGTTGCCAAAGAGAGTAAAATATCGTAAACAATTTCGCGGTCGCATGAAGGGTAAGGCTCATCGCGGTAATACCATTGCTCATGGTCAATACGGTCTTGTTGCTTTGGAACCTGCTTGGATTACCAACAGACAAATTGAAGCAGCTCGTATTGCAATGACACGTTACATTCGTCGTGGCGGTCAAGTCTGGATTAAGATTTTTCCTGATAAGCCTGTAACTGCAAAACCTGCCGAAACTCGTATGGGCAGCGGTAAAGGTTCACCTGAGTATTGGGTTGCAGTCGTTAAGCCAGGTCGCGTTCTCTTTGAAATGGCAGGCGTTACTCGCGAAGTTGCCAAAGAGGCAATGCGTCTTGCAGGTCATAAACTGCCGATTAAAACCAAGTTCATTGAGAATGAAGGACAAGGCGATGTTTACATTCCTGTCGTTGAAGAAAGCCTCAAAGATATGAAACATGATATTCACATGGATCATGAACGCGAGAAAGAGGCTGAAGCCGAAGCTGAGGCGAAAGAGGCAAAAGAAGGCGGTGACGCAAATGAAAGTAAATGAAATTCGTGAGTTAAATTCCGAAGAACAAAAGGAAAAACTCGCGTCACTCAAAGAAGAACTCTTTAACCTTCGTTTTCAACACGCCACCGGTCAACTTGAAAATCCAATGCGAATTAAAGAAATTAAAAAATCTATTGCTCGCATAAAGACTGTTCAGCGTGAACAGGAAATTAAAGCAGCAAAGGCGTAAGTTAAAATTTATCCTTAAGGAAGGAGGGTTACGGTGAGCGAAGAACAAAAACGCAATGAGCGTAAAACCAGAATCGGTATCGTAGTCAGTGATAAGATGGAAAAAACCATCGTCGTCAAGATTGAGGAACTTGAGCAACATAAACTCTATAAAAAGTCTGTCAAGAAAACCGTAAAATTCAAGGCTCATGATGAAAATAATGAAGCTCATGTCGGCGACAAGGTTTTACTCATGGAGACTCGTCCGCTTTCAAAGGAAAAGCACTGGAGACTGGTTAAAATTATCGAAAAGGCCAAATAATCGTTGCCAATGACTAATGTCCAATAGGCAATATAATATTGATGAAAATTAAACATTCCCAATTAGACATTAGACATTAAAAGAGAGGAGGAAGTTTAATTGATTCAACAAGAGACCAGATTGAATGTCGGCGATAATACCGGCGCCAAAGAGCTTCTTTGTATTCGTGTTCTTGGCGGTTCCTATCGTCGCTATGCAAATATTGGAGATATTATCGTCGCTACAGTCAAATCCGCAGCACCTGGTGGTCAAGTCAAAAAAGGTGAAGTCGTCAAGGCCGTAGTTGTTCGCAGTAAAAAAGGCCTTCGCCGTCCAGATGGTTCCTATATTCGCTTTGACGAAAATGCAGCGGTTATCATCAAAGAAGATAAAACACCGCGTGGAACTCGTATCTTTGGACCTGTTGCAAGAGAACTCCGTGAAAAAGACTTTATGAAGATTATTTCACTTGCACCGGAAGTTTTGTAAGGAAGGAGATGTCAACTTGTCACTCGTTAAATTACACGTTAAGAAAGGCGATAACGTCGTTGTCCTCTCCGGCAAAGATAAAGGCAAACAAGGCAAAATTATTGAAGCTATGCCGAAAAAAGGTAAAGTTATCGTCGAAGGTATTAATAAAGTTAAGCGCCACACAAAGCCTAGCTTAAAGGCTCCACAAGGCGGTATCTTGACTAAAGAGGCTCCGATTAACGTCTGCAAAGTCATGCTTGTTTGTCCAGCTTGCAATAAACCAACGCGCATCGCACATAAACAAGTTAATGGAAAAAATGCACGCGCCTGTAAAAAGTGCGGCGAAATTATAGACCAAACAGATTAAACCTCAATAAAGAAAGAGAGGTGGAAATAAATTGAACAGATTAAAAGAAAAGTATCAAAAGGAAGTAGTACCTGCACTGATCGAAAAGTTTTCTTACAAAAATGTCATGCAGGTTCCTAAACTCGAAAAAGTGGTTATCAATATGGCTGTTGGTGACGCTGTTGGCAATCCAAAAGCACTTGAGGCAGCAATGGCTGATTTGACGCTTATCGCTGGACAAAAACCAATCGTTACCAGAGCTAAAAAGTCATTAGCAGCTTGGAAACTTCGTCAGGGAATGGCAATTGGCTGTAAGGTTACACTTCGCAGCACTCGCATGTATGAATTTCTTGATAAGTTTATGAATATCGCTCTTCCGCGTGTTCGTGACTTTCGTGGAATCAGTAGTAAGTCTTTTGACGGTCGTGGAAATTACGCGATCGGTCTCAAAGAACAGTTGATTTTCCCAGAAATCGAATATGACAAAATTGATAAAATTCGTGGTATGGATATTGTGATTGTCACAACAGCTAATACTGACGAAGAGGCACGCGAATTCCTCTCACTTATGGGTATGCCATTCGCCGCGAATAAGTAAAGAGGTGATTGACAAAATGGCAAAAAAGGCTTTGATTGAAAAGTGGAAAAAAGAACCTAAATTTTCAACCAGAAAATACAACCGCTGCAAAATTTGCGGCAGACCACACGGCTATATTAGAAAGTTTGACATGTGCCGTATCTGCTTCCGTGAGCAGAGCTATGTCGGTGCAATTCCAGGAGTAACTAAAGCAAGCTGGTAAAACAGCAATAATGAAGGGAGGATATCGGTTTCTATGGCAATGACTGATCCTATCGCAGATATGTTGACACGTATTCGCAATGCTAATTCGGTCTATCACGATAAAGTGAAAATTCCGGGATCAAAAATCAAGATTGCGATTGCGGAAGTCTTGAAACAAGAAGGCTTTATCAAAGATTATACTTTCACGGAAGACAATAAACAAGGTATCTTGACGGTGTTCATGAAATATGGTCAGGACCGTGAAAAAGTTATTACAGGTATTCAGCGCATCTCAAGACCTGGTTTAAGACAGTATGCAAAAAGAAGCGAACTTCCAAGAGTGCTTGGCGGTCTTGGCATTGCTATAATTTCCACTTCAAAGGGAATTATGAGCGATAAGCAGGCCAGAAAAGTTGGACTTGGTGGCGAAGTTATCGCATACGTCTGGTAAACAATGTGTAGTAGAAACACTTGATGTGTAGCGAAAATAATTACGCATTAAGATTAATAATTACACATTAATTTAGGAGGTGCAAAGATGTCAAGAATTGGAAGAGCACCGATTGAAATTCCAGCCGGCGTTACCGTAAAAGTCGGTGATGACAATCTGGTGCAAGTTAAGGGTCCAAAGGGTGAACTTTCCCGCAAGATCCGTCCGGAAATGAAAATAACCGTTGAAGGTAACGTCCTTACGGTGACGAGA
>CAJOHI010000039.1 GCA_905234365.1 uncultured Selenomonadaceae bacterium
TGTTGAGTACGATCCATGATTGTGAATGAGGTCGTCGCCTGCCCCTGCATTGATGATGAGATTGCTTGCACCGTCGCTGTAGTCATTGGCAGCGAAGTCTCCTCCATCACCGAGATTGATAATGTTGTTGGCACCGTAGTTCCAAACTCTATCGGCGCCGCTTCCTGCATTGACAGTAGTTTTATCAGAACCCAAAATGATACCGTCGACACCGGAACCGCCGTCAATCAAAACGCCGTCGCCCCTGTTATTGACAATCTGATCATTACCGGCACCGCCGATGATAGTAGAAGAATCACCGCCATAATTATAAATATAATCGTCACCGTCGCCGCCATCCATCAGCAAATTGGAACCGTTAGAAGATAAAGTATTAACATCGTGAATAATTTGGTCATTGCCTGCGCCTGCTTTAATAGTAACATCATTGACTGCTTTACCGTTGACGGATTCGTCGCCGCTCCAAGAGACGCCGAAATGAATGTAATCATCACCGGCACCGAGATCAACTTGAGCTTTTCCGAGAGGATCGAGCCAAACGGTATCATTACCACTTCCGCTGACGATGCTGACATTGGAATTAGAAGCGACATGAATTAAGTTATTGCCGTCGCCGGCATTGACATAAGAATTATTGTTATTAGTTCGGAGTGAGTCGTTACCGGAACCAGCAATAATTGTACCGCCTTCTTTTGGAGTAGCACCCCAACCAGACATATAGACTTCATTGTCAGAATTGCCGGTTTTAATGTAAGAATATTCGCTCCAATCGTTAACGTGATTGTTGCCTTCGCCAGTGTTAATGGTAGTGTTTTTGCAATTCCAATTATCGATAGAGTCATTTCCATTGCCGCCGTCTATGGTGACATTATCCCCATCATTACGAATGAAATCATCGCCATCACCACCGAATACCTGAGTATTCTTGCCAACATTATAGATTGTATCATTTCCAGCACCGGCGTCAATTAATGCGTCCTCGCCTCTGTTATTAATAAAATCATCGCCGTCGCCAGCATTGATTGAGATTCTAGTTTCAGTGCCGGCGTCTCTGCTTTTAATAGTATCATTACCTGCGCCGCTGTTGATAATGACGTTATTAATTGGAGAGTTACTGCCATAAGCAATACTATCATTGCCGGAGCCTGTATTGATTGTGGAATAAGAACCTAAGTTTTCGATAGTGTTATTGCCGGAGAGATCGTTAATTAGTACATTTTTTGATAATTGGTTGTCACCATCGACTTCATGATTGAATATGTAATCATCACCGTTGCCGCCGTCAACAGTAACATTAGATGCAAAATTGAAGATTGAATCGTTGCCATCTTCACCATAGACTATTGAATTATAATTCCAATTCCAAATAGTATCATTACCTTCTCCGGCGTAAATGGTGTCATTATTAGCACACTCATTTTTAATTTCATCATTACCTTTGCCGCCATAGATTAAACAATTAATACCATAATCATGGCCGATTGTATCGTCACCGTCACCGCCGTCCATAGTGCAATAGTCGCCGCAGTAATTAATCAAAGAGTCATTGCCGACACCGCCATAAAGAGTGGAATTACTTCCTTCACCCCAATTCCAGAGAGTATCGTTACCGTCCTCACCATTAATGAAAGAATACTTGCCGTGATTGTTCACATAATCGTTGCCGTCACCGCCTAAGGCTTTTGAGTAGTCACAGTCATTGCAAATTTCAATGTAATCATCATCTGCACCGCCATAAAGAGTAGTTTTATCTTTTTCTGTGCGGAGACTATCGTTGCCGTTCTCACCAAAAACTATAGCTTCCGTCGAATAGACTTGTATATTATCATTGCCGTTGCCGCCCTTAACGGTTATTCTGTTGCCGATCTGCCAAGTATTAAGAGTATCGTCACCGTCGCCGAGCTCTGCGTAATTATTGCTACCTTCCTTGAAAATTACCCAATCATTACCGCCGCCTGAAAAGACGCGATTATTTCCACCATCAATCCAAAGTTCATCATTGCCGTCTGTACCATATATATCGGCGAAGCGTTGAATATTGAAATTAAAAACTCTTTTCATAATATATCAATCCACCAATCTGAAATTATTCAAAAAAATATATCAATCACTAATTAATTATAATTGTAACATATCATTTAAATTTATCAATAAATTTTTGATTAAAATTTCATGTTTGAACTTCGCAACTCGTAAAGACGTGTATGGTATGGACAAGCTCGTGATTTTAATCGTGAGCATTTGACTAAAAAAAATTCTTATGCTTTCCGCAAAATGTAGGGATAAACATAAGAATTTTTAATTACGATTATTTCGATTTACACACGACCGTTTAATTGATCTTAACCGCCGTAAACTTTTCAATCATTCTGATTGGTTTATAGCCTTGCGAAGTCCTTCCAATCCCATATCTTCTTCGCGATTAATATACTTCATTGACGACCATTCATGTGCAACGAAGCCTTGATTAATTGCCGGATATGCACCGCGAACGTCAGGATCAGCTTTTTCGACGTGAATAACGGCAGTGTCAGTGTTGAGCTGCTCGCCAAAAGTAAAAGCAATTATCCTTCCGTCAAGTTCTATTGCTCCGCCTTTGATATCGAAGTCACAAAAATTATCTAAAACCTCGTTAATTGCCGCACTTTCCAAATCTAAAAAAGGATCGTTCGGTAATTCCGGTGATCTACGAGCATACCAGTTGTTGAGTTCTTCGCGACAGCGCGGAATAATATCTTTAGTTATTGGTAAGTAATTAGCCATTGGATAATTTTTTTGGAAGCTGTTTAAATGATTTTTCTTTGAGTGATATTTGCGACCTGCAAGGTTGATTAAGTCATCAGCAAGATAGACGTAATCGAAATTCTCTCGGTTAGGCATAATTTCAAATTTTGCGTCAGGAAATTTTTCAAGCTCATCGGCAAAAGATTTTTCAATGCCGCCAAATACGACTTTTTTATCTTTGTCACGAGACTCAAACCAATCAATAATTTTCGCAATAGCGCCTTGCATTTTGTCTTCGGTGCCAAGTGGCTGCAGTGCCGCTGCTCTGCCGTGCCATTCCGAAATCATATATAAAATATCGTCTTCAATCGTCCACTGAATATTATAAGGCTTGCGCCACATGTATAAATTTGTAAAATTAAAATGCGCGTTCTCATAATATCTGGATCTATAAAATTTGTCAAAAATCGGTTTATCTGATTTTTCTATCGGCTTAAAATTTATGATATTCACTACCTTTCTCTAATTTTTCAAGTAAATCTATGGCTCTGCAATTTTCTTCACGACTACGAATTGCCATTCTGATATATCTGCCGTCAAGTCCTACGAAATTGGCACAGTTTCGCAATAAAATTTTTTGAACTTTAAATGCATTTAATATAAGTGAGGCAATTTCTTCAGTTGCAAATTGAATCAGTACAAAATTAACCGTAGGATTAAAAAACTTAACGTTATAAAATTTTTTTAAGCGCTCAACGATATATTTTTTTTCAGCAAAAATCCACTCATGAGTTTTATTGATGTAAACTTTATCATTGAGTGCGGCGACTCCGGCTTTTTGTGCCAAGTAATTGACATTCCAAACGTCTTTGCCAAGTTCCAAACGATTAATAATTGATTCATCAGCAACGGCAAAACCTAAGCGCAAACCTGGTATTGCAAAAAATTTTGTCAACGATTGTACAACGATTAAATTTTTGTGTTGCTTGACTAATTGGCGAATTGAAAAATCATCACCTAAAAAGTCAATAAATGATTCGTCAACCATTGTAAATTTAATGATATTGAGAATCTGCAAAATATTTTTAGCGTCAATAATATTTCCGGTAGGATTATTTGGCGAAGCTAGAACCAAACAATCAATATTTTCAGCCTTGACAATTTTAATGAGTTTGTCAAAATCAATATTGAAATTATTTTCAGCGTCAGTAAAAAAATATTTGACTTCACAACCCGCCGCAATCGCCGAGCGCTCATATTCAGAAAAACTCGGCACAATGATTAACACTCTTTTCGGTCTGAAGGTATTGAAAAACAGATAAAAAAACTCTGCTGCGCCATTGAGAGTTATTATACTGTCAACGTTGATTTTATATCTTGCCGCAATCGCTGATTTTAATTCTTTTGCCTCAGGATCAGGATAATGAATAATGCTATCAATATTGTTTACGATCGCAGATTTGACAGCTTCACTCAATCCAAGCGGATTTATATTTGCGCTCAAGTCCAGCCAATTTTCCGCTAAACCTTCGGCGTTATAAACGTTGCCGCCGTGCTCAAAATTTTTCATTTTTTCTTTGGTTTACTTCTCATCCAAGCAGGAATCTCAGCCGGTGCCTTATCGGATTCTTTCGGCTGATCCAGTTTTTCTTTGAGTTTGTTGAGTTCCTGCAAATGTTTTATTGACTCTGCTGATGCCGTTTTAAAATGTTCTTCAGCTTCCGTCAACTGCGCCTGTAATTTCTTGTTCTCGCTTTCAAGTTCGCTAATTTCCTTTTCCTGCTCCTCAACTTTTTCGAGGTAGTCTTTCATATCGGTTCTATACTGTTCAAGTTTAGTTTCATCATTGCGATATTGAGCATTGACCTGTTCCAATTTAGTTTTTAAAGCATCGTTGGCACTTTCAAATTCGGTAACTTTGTTTTTGAGTTCCTCAAGCGTTTGTTGAATTTCACTGCGCTCATTTTCAAGCTCATTGATTTTCTTTTCCTGTGCCTCAAAATCAGCCTGCGGTCTTAAACCATTTAAATTAAATAACTTGGTTTTTAATTCAGCGAGAAAATGTTCATCATTGAGATAATCGAAAATTATTTTTTTAATATCTTGTTCTTCCATTTTTTTCACGTCCTTAAATTTTTTTGAAACTTTTAAAAATGTTTTACATTTATTACGGTTTATAATTATATCACGTGATTTCAAATATGCAAAAAAATTTTTATAAAATTGTCAATGTTACTTTGTTGTGATAAAATTAATGCGAGGTGAAAAATTTGACAGCGTTTTTAATAATTGCAACGATTATATCACTCTCGATACTTTATAAATATTTGCCGAACAGAAAAATTTTTATATACTTTTGTATTTCGCTTGTAATAGTCTTTGCAATCGCCGGACTTATCGCAAGAAGTCAGCAGCCACAACAAACTATGAATGAGGCAGAACGTTATGCACTCCAGCAGCAGCAAAAAATTTTTACCGGCTGGTATACAAATTATCAGAAAGATATAGACCAACTCGATAGAAATTGGCAACTGTATCATAATATAATTGAAAATTTCAACGCGGAAAACATGGACGCTTACGATTTATTTGAGCGCTTGTCAAATTTAGAATCCGAAGCAAGAATTGAGCAAGTACACATTTATACAATTAAGCCGCCGCCTGGTATTGGCGAGGAATGTAATTTGCATATTGAAGAAATGTTACGAAAGACACAGCGATATTCTGACGCACAGACACAAACAATCTCTTTGACGCGAGCCGCAGTTGAAGATGAAAAATTTTTAACGCTGGAACATTCCGTGCAATGTCATATACTGCAGGATATAATTATTCGTGAATCGCCAACTGGACTTTTTACGTCAAATGAACTTTCAGAGATTTTAAATTACTTCAAACTGCCGGAGGACTTTGTAAATTCGGAATCAGGAATACGTAATTCGGAATAATTTAATCAAAGGTTGATATTATGCGAAAGGCTTTATTTGTCATTACTGATAATGGTATTAAAATTGCCGAAAAAATTTCAAAATGTCTTGAAGGCTGTACAACATTTATTAAAGGCAAAGATTTTAAAAAATTGCGTGAAGCTGTTGATAATAATTTCAAAAATTTTGATGCGTTGATTTTTATAACCGCAACCGGAATTGCCATTAGAATGATTGCGCCTCATATTGTCAGCAAGTTGTCAGATCCGGCGGTTATAGTCTGCGATGAACTTGGACAACATGTTATAAGCCTTTTGAGTGGTCATGTCGGCGGTGCAAATGATTTAACGCTGCAGATCGCAAAAATTATCAACGCTGAACCTGTCATAACTACGGCGACGGACATTAACAAAAAAATCGCCGTTGATTCTTTTGCTTCAAAACTTGGACTTAAACCTGAGCCAAAAGACGCAATTAAAATTATCAATTCGGCAATTCTTAAAGGTGAGCCGGTTTATATTACGGTAGGCGAAACGGTTTTAAATTTGACGCCGCTCAAATTAATTGTCGGTATTGGTTGTAAGCGCGGCACTTCAAAGGAAACAATCACGACCGCCGTTAATGCAGCTTGTGAAAAAATTAATCAATCAATCGAACGAATAAATTTAATTGCAAGTGTTGATATTAAAAGTGATGAAGTCGGCTTAATTGAATTTGCCAAGTTAATCAATAGAGATATAAAATTTTTTGACGTTGAAACCTTGCGGCGAGTTGTTGACAAATATAATCTGACTGAATCTGAATTTGTTAAAAATACTATTGGCGTCGGCAATGTATGTGAAGCGTCAGCGCTTGCCTGTGTTGAGCGCGGTAAATTCGCCTTGACAAAAACTAAATTTGACGGTGTAACAATAGCCTTGTTATGGCAAAATGCTTGATTAATGATAAAAATAATTTCGAGGAGGAATATATTGATGACGGTAAAAAAATTTCACATTGCCTATATTACAGATGACAATTATGCAATGCCAACTTGTATTTCAATCGTATCACTGATTAAAAATAAGTTGCCAGATGTTTCATATGTGATTCATATCATTGCTGATAATGTCTCGACACAAAATGCAGAACGATTCAAAGAGTTGAGTTGTCCAAATTGTGAAATTGATATTATTGACGCGGACAATGCCTTTTATCAAGAAGTAAAAGAAATTAAATCCGAAATCAATGCTCACGTGACGATCACTGCTTTATTAAAATTCAACCTTCCAAATATATTAAAAGATGTAAATATTTTACTTTATATTGACGGAGATACTTTAATCACTCAAGATATATCTGAACTATTTGATATTGATATGTCAAATTTTTCTATTGCTGCTGTCGATAATTCACAAGCCAATCGCTTTCCAACTTTGAGAAAATATTTCAATAATGGCGTTATGCTTTTGAACTTGAACAGAATGAGGCAGAATCATATAACCGAAAAGTTATTTGAATACAGGAAAAATGGCTTAAATTATTACATGGACCAAGATGCCTTTAATGTTGTTTTGAAAGATGAGACTTTCTTTTTGCCTATGATGTATAATTTTAGAGTGCCTGGCTTTATCGAGACAAATTTCAATGAATTTAACGAAAAGTACTGTTCAAATAAGTATAAAGATGAATACGATTGCTTAAAAAGTCAGAAAATATTGCACACCACTTCTAGCCTAAAATTCTGGAAATATTGGCTGCCATGGATTAGTGACATATTCATTGAGAATTATAAAATCAGTCCTTATAAAAATGAACCTGTAAAATTAAAATCTCCATTGCCGGTTATTATAAACAAAATTGAAAGCATAAATTCAAAAATAAATACTAAGAAAGAATGGCGTTTTCCACGTGATAAAGTTCCTAAGGGCAGTAAAATTGTCTTATATGGCGCAGGAGAAGTCGGCAGAGATTTTTGGCAGTGGTTAAAAGATACCGGCTATTGTAAAGCTGTACTTTGGGTTGACAAAAATTATCAAGCAATTAATCAAGAAATGAACGAATTAAATTTAGTTCATTCACCGGAAGAAATAAAAAACTGTCAATCTTATGATTATGTGTTAATTTCTATTTTTAATATTAAAGTTCTTAAAATTGTATTATCTTATTTAAAAAATATGGATATTTCTGAGGATAAAATTATCACGATTTAATTTTTTGTTGAGGTTTTTATGAGCAGTATAAAAGTTGTTGGTATTGGACCTGGCAATTTATCAGACATGACTGAACGTGCTAAATTAGCGATTGTTGAAGCTGAAGTTATTGTCGGTTACAATACGTATATTAAATTAATAGAACCGCTTATTTATGACAAACAAGTAATTGGCACCGGCATGATGCAGGAAATTGAGCGCTGCAAAGCTGCTGTTGAGGCTTCGCTCACAAAAAATGTAGTTGTCGTGTCAAGTGGTGATGCCGGTGTTTACGGCATGGCAGGTCTTGTGCTTGAGATGATTTTAAATATTCCGCATGAACTCAGACCGAATTTTGAAGTTATAGCCGGTGTTTCTGCCGTTAATGCCGCTGCTTCAATTCTTGGCGCTCCGTTAATGCACGATTTCGCGGTAATAAGTTTGAGCGATTTATTAACATCGTGGAATTTAATTAAAAAGCGCATTGAATGTGCTGCACAAGGTGATTTTGTCATTGCAATTTACAATCCGAAAAGTCGCAAGCGCACTGAAAATATAGTTGAAGTGCAGCAAATCATTTTAAAGTATCGTGATAAAAATACGCCGGTTGGAATTGTGACCGGTGCAAGCCGTGATAACGAAAGCAAAATTATTTCGACGCTGGAAAAATTCACTGACGAAGAAATTAATATGTTTTCACTTGTAATTATTGGTAATTCGCAAACATACGTTAAAGAAAATTACATGATTACACCTCGCGGATATAAAATTTAATGAAATAAAAATGAAAAAAATTTTAAAAAAACATTTGCATTGTATCAAAAAAGTGTTATAATAACTTTTGATAATTTATTAATAACGTGATGTTGTATGATTTTAAGGAAGTGGTTCTATTGAGGAGAGTTTTTTAATAAAATTTTAAGTATCATTTATTATTAATTAATTTCTAATTGTGTTAGGAGGTATTCTTATGGCTGGTGGCAGCGCATTTGCTGTTGCACAACAAATTGGTAAGTCTCTGTTTTTGCCAATCGCAGTATTGCCATTTGCCGGCGTTCTGCTTGGTATCGGTGCATCGTTCTCAAATCCGACGACGATTGCTGCTTATGGTTTAGAAGGTATACTTCATGAAGGCGGCGCACTTTTCAGCTTTATGGTAATTCTGTCCAATGTCGGCGGCGTTATCTTTGGCAACTTGCCTTTAATCTTTGCTCTCGCGGTTGCACTTGGTATGGCAAAGAAAGAAAAAGGTATCGCCGTTCTCGGTGCAGCAATTTTTTATCTAGTTATGTTGATAACCATTCACGTCTTTTTAACACTTGATGGTTCATTGCTTGCTGACGGTTCAATTAATCCTTCAGTTAAAGCCGGTGCTATCGCTGACGTGCTTGGTATCAGAACTCTCCAAATGGGTGTTTTCGCCGGTATTATCACCGGTCTTTCTGCTGCTGCAATCTGCGACAGATTCTATAAGCAGCAACTTCCGCAAGCCTTCTCATTCTTCGGCGGAACTCGTTTCGTACCAATCGCTTGTATGAGTTTTGGTCTCTTAACAGGCGTCATCATGTACTTCGTATGGCCTATTATTCAATCCGGTATTTTTGCACTTGGTAACCTCGTTCAGGCTGCCGGTTATTTTGGAACGTTCCTGTTCGGTTGCTTTGAGCGTGCTTTAATTCCATTCGGTCTTCACCACATCTTCTACCTTCCATTCTGGCAGACTGCAATGGGTGGTACAATGATGATTAACGGCGTCCAAGTTATGGGTGCTCAAAACATCTTCTTTGCACAGTTGGCTGATCCTAATACCACCGAATTCAGCGTTGATGCAGCTCGTTTCTTAATGGGTAAATTCCCATTCATGATGGCTGGTCTTCCTGCTGCTGCATTTGCTATGTATACTTGTGCTCGTCCTGAAAAGAAGGAAGCTGCCGGTTCATTGCTCTTTTCAGTCGGTTTAACTTCATTCTTGACAGGTATCACTGAGCCTATCGAATTTACATTCTTGTTCCTTGCAAAAGAACTTTTCGGTATTCACGTTATCTATGCAGGTCTTGCCTTTATGCTCTGCCATATGTTCGGCATTGCAATGGGTACTACGTTCTCCGACGGTTTAATTGACTTTATCCTTTACGGTGTCCTGCCTGGTGCAGATAAGACTCACTGGGTAAGAATGCTGCCGATCTTTGCAGGTTATGCAGTCCTTTACTTCATTACGTTTAAGTTCTTTATCATGAAATGGGATCTCAAGACTCCAGGTCGTGAAGCTGACGACGAAGAAGTTAAAATGGTTTCAAAAGACGAATATCGCAAGGCTACCGGTGTTGGCGTAGCTGGCGGTTCTGCTGCTAACGTTCCTGCAGACTTTGACACGAAGTCCGCTACAATCCTTGCAGGTGTCGGCGGTGTCGATAACGTCACTGAAATCGACTGCTGTGCTACACGTCTTCGTTTAACTCTCGTTGACGGTTCCAAAGTTGATGAAGCTAAACTCAAGTCAACCGGTGCTGGCGGCGTCGTTATCAAAGGTAATGCAATTCAAGTTATTTATGGACCTTCTGTCACAATCGTTAAGGCTAACTTTGAAGAATTTGTCGAAGGTATTCGCGACGGTTCAATCAATCGTCAAATGGCTGAACAAGCCGGTGGAAGTGCTCCTGCACCTGCTGCTGCGGCTGAACCTGAAAAACCTAAGATGAAAGATTCAATACTTGGCGCACATCAAACTGGTCGTATGATGCTTATGAATGAAATCGACGATGCTGCATTCGCTTCACGTGCTATGGGTGACGGCGTTGTAGTTGAGCCGACTGTTGGCGAGCTTCGTGCTCCTGCTGACGGTACAATTTCACTCGTATTCCCAACTAAACACGCAGTTGGCATGGTTACTGACGACGGTACTGAATTGCTCATGCATATTGGTGTTGACACTGTTAAACTCAATGGCGAACATTTCGAAACTCATGTACAACAGGATCAAAAAGTCAAACGCGGCGATCTCCTTGTTACATTTGACATTGACGCAATTCACAAGGCTGGTTATCCTGTTACTACTCCGCTTATCGTTACCAATACCGCAGCTTATGGCACAATTCGTCCGCTCAAGACTGGCGATGTCAAAGCTGGCACTGACGATCTGTTAGAAGTTCTCGGATAATCTTATCAATCGAATTTGAATAATTGAAAATAAATTAAATCCACTCGGCACGTTTTGTGTCAAGTGGATTTTTTTGTGGTCATAATGACTAAAAATTTCTTACAAAAAAATTCCTACTTAAACATAGGAGATAAAAATTTATTAAAAATTTAATTATTAACTAAACTCGTTGCTTCTTACGCGATTCATAATTGCAGCGGCAATCATTTGCAAAGGAAATTGTTTATCAACGGCACCCATTTCAAAAGCGGCCTTTGGCATACCATAAACTACGGACGTTGCTTCATCTTGACCAATCGTCGGCGAACCTTGCCTTTTCATATCGAGCATACCTCTTGTGCCGTCGTGTCCAATACCGGTTAAAATGACTGCCATAGCATTGCCACCAAAATAATGCGAAATTGAATGAAACAATACATCAACTGCCGGTCGACAACCGTGAAGTTTAGGACCCATGTGGCAAAATATTTTAGTTATGTCGCCAACTTTATGAATCGCCATATGTTGACCGCCAGGCGCAATGTAAACCGAATTAGGTTTAACAATGTCGCCGTTTTTTGCCTCTTTAACAGACAAGACGCATTCTTTATTCATTCTCTCAGCAAAAAGTTTTGAAAAGCCTTCCGGTATATGCTGAACAATTACAACAGGCGGAAGTGGCAGCTGTAATTTTGGCAAAACTTGTGACAGCGCTTCTGTGCCACCGGTTGAAGCACCGATCGCGATTAATTCTATCTTCTTTTTTGTAATTGCGGCTTTGTTAGCTGCAATTAAGGCTGCCGCTTGTTCTGCTATTGATAACAATTTTGAAGCCGATTTATTTTGAAACTTTCCCCCACCGGATAGCGTCGGCAGCGCCATTTTACATTCACCACCTTGTCAATTTGCAACTATTTAATAGTTAAATTCATCTCGGTTTAGCAAAAATCATTCTGCCGGCAGAAGTTTGTAACGCAGATGTTACCTCAACTGAAATGGTACGGCTTAAATATCTGTGACCGTTCTCAATGACAATCATTGTTCCATCTTCAAGATAGGCGACACCTTGACCAGGTTCCTTGCCGTCTTTGACAACTTGTACTTTCATAGTTTCACCTGGAATTACAACTGGTTTAACCGCATTTGACAAATCGTTAATATTGAGAACTTCAACGCCGCGAAGTTGTGCAACTTTATTGAGATTGAAGTCATTTGTAATGATCTTGCCATTAACTTTTTGGGCAAGTCTGACAAGTTTTGAATCAACTTCTTGAATGTCATCAAAATCAACATTCATAACTTCAACTTTTAATCTTGCTGAGTCATCTTGAATTTGTTTGAGTACGTCAAGACCGCGTCGGCCTCTAACTCGCCTCAAGCTGTCCGGTGAATCTGCTATATGTTGCAGTTCTTCCAAAACGAAAACCGGAATTAATAACGTACCTTCCAAAAATCCGGTTGCACAAATATCGGCAATACGACCGTCAATTATAACATTTGTATCCAGTAACTTATAATTCTTCTTGACTTCGGCAGGCTTATCAGTTGATTCGGAAAGCGGCGTCGGAACTGGTGTAGAAGGTTTTGTCTCTGTCTTATCCTTGCGCTTATAAGTTTTAGGACGCTCAATAGAAACTTTTTCTGATTTGATTTCATTTTTATTACTCTCAGCAGGTTGCGCCTCACGATTGCGTAAAACTTCTTTAAGCGTACGCGGAATAAATTCAAAACTGCCAATCAATTCCTTGCGTTTCTTGATTGTAATATGAATTCCAAGATAACCTATAACTATACTAAAAATAACCGGGATATAATCGCCAACCACCGGAATTTTAGCAAATGAATAACTCAATAAATTAGCAATAATGAGACCAATGGCAAGACCAACAGCACCGGCAATAACATCATTAATAGGCATTTTGCCAAGTTGTTTTTCAACGAATACCGTAAAGCGTGAAAGTTGTCTTGTTAAAAACGGCGAAGCGAACCAGCCACAAAGTCCGCCAATCAAAGCGCCAGTTAAGATACATATGAGGCTTGCAAGTGTAATTTGAAAGATTTCGATATCGACATTAAAAAATTCCACACTGATAAACATTGCCAACATCGGACTTGCAAGTTTAAGCAATGCGCCTCCGACGATGGCAAAGACTAGAGTAATAAAAAAACGTAATACTTTATCGAGCATAAATTCACCTCCCTATATTATACTCGTTGACAGCATAACATAGATTTATGAAAAAATTATGTAATATACTTTAAATTAAAATTAACTTTCCAATTTAGTTTTTTTTACGGCACTGCCAATGATAGTATCAATCCATTGCGTTACTTCTTCAGGAGTTTTATCACAAGCAAAGACAAGTTCACTAATCAAAATTTGTCTTGACAATTCCATAAGTCGACGTTCGCCACTGGAAACTTTTCTTCGCCTATTTTGAATTGAAAGATTTCTGGCAACTGCCGCAACATCTAATATATCACCATTTCTCATTCTGTCAAGTGTCACCTGAAAACGTTTATTCCAACTGCCTTGAGTGTGTTCCGGTTTAGCTTTTAGAACCGCAATTACTTCTTCGATTTTATCTTTTTCGATAATTTGTCGCAATCCAATTTGGTCAATTTTATCTACGGGCAGCATAAGTTTAAGATTACCAATAGGCATTTTAAAAATATAATAGGCTTTTTCAACACCACCAACTTCGTTATTTTCTATACCTTCAATTATACCGGCACCATGCATTGGATATACAACTTTATCTCCAATCTTCAACTTTTGCCACCTCCTGTGATAATCAATGTGAATCTCTACTCCGACTTTGTTGAACGTAAAAATAATTTTAATAATTGCTCTTTTGGCTCTTTGTTTTTATGAATTATATCATTGACGGTTTTGCAGATTGGCAATTCAACGTTGACTTGTTTTGACAATTTCATCAACGCTAATACAGTATCAACACCTTCTGCCAATTTTGTAAAAGGTCGATTGCGGACAAAATCCTCACCAAAACGGCGATTGTGACTATGCGGTGAAAATAAAGTTGCTTCATAATCGCCTAAATGTGAAAGTCCATAGACCGTCATTCTATCGCCGCCTAAAGCCTCAACTAACCTTGAGAGTTCTGCAGCACCTCTAGCCATCAATGCGCCTTTGAGGCTGGAATAATTTAAACCATCCAGCATACCGGCAGCAAGTCCTATGACATTTTTTGCCGCTGCACCAATCTCAGTTCCAATTAAATCACTGCCGTAGTAAAACCTAATTAAATTACTTTTAAATACCTCAACGAGTTCTCGCGTTAAATTTTCCTCAGCAGAAGAAATAATCATACAATTTGGAATGCCTTGCAAAAAATCTTGAACATGACCAGGACCAACCCAAACGGCAGTTTTCGATTCGGAATTAATTTCCTCATTGAAGACGGTAGTTAATCGTTTACCGCTGCCGCTTTCAAGACCTTTCATACATAACACAAATTTTTTATTAACGACATTTAATTTGCCAAGTTCACGAACAAACACACGTAATTGTTGGGAATTGATTGAAATTATAATCACATCAGCAAAATCGACGGCTTCACTTAAATTATTAGTCAATTTTACTGTTTCAGGCAGCGTTAAATAATCGTTGCTGCGAGTTTCCATAAGTTGCTGCATGCGTTTAGAAGTCTCTCTGCCGTAAAACATCACTTCATGACCGATATGATTAGCGTACCAAGCGTGAAAACTTCCCCAACGTCCGCAGCCAAGAATTGTTATATTCATTGTAAATTAACACCTGCAATACTTTTTATAACTTCGCCGGCAAGAATTAAACCTGCAACTGACGGCACAAATGAGATACTTCCTATAAATTTTGGCTCAGAATTAGGAATTTTAATTGGCGGTTCCGTTGAATAAACTACCTTTAATTTGTCAATGCCTTGTTCTTTGAGTTTTTTACGCATAACTTTTGCAATCGGATCAACATTCGTTTCAAATATATCAGCAACTTTAAATCTTGTCGGATCTAATTTATTTCCGGCTCCCATGCTGCTTATTATTTTGATTTGCCGTCGTTTGCATTCAACGACTAAGTCAATTTTGCTTGTTAAGGTATCAATCGCGTCAATCACATAATCGTAATCACAAATAAAAAATTTATCATTATCGGATTCATTGTTTGGCAAATAAAAATCATCAATCGTGTCGACAATCACCGTCGGATTTATATCTAAAATTCGCTGCTTCATCAGTTCAGTCTTTGAGCTGCCTATAACCTTAGTAGTTGCGTGAATTTGTCTGTTTATGTTGGTCACGTCAACGATATCTTTATCAATCAGCACCAAGTGACCAATTCCGGCGCGTGCAAGTGCTTCAACTGCAAAAGAACCGACACCGCCGACACCAAAAACGGCAACGGTGGCTGACGCTAAGCGCTCCATCGCTGCCGTACCAATTAAAATTTCTGTCCTGATAAATTTATTGTCATTCATTTTTTATTTCCGCCTCTCGGTTTAAATGACGGAAAGTCCGGCAAATCAAGACCAAAGCCTTTTTTACCTTTATTGTCAGGAAATTTCGGAGTGTCAAGAGCGAAATCTTGCGAAACAGTAACTTTACTCTTAGGAACATCAATAGTCGGTGACTTCAACGCCAAAGAGTCAGCAAAATCCGTTGCAATAATGGTTGCCTGCACTGCACCATTCATCTTCGGATTAATGACCGTTCCAAGAATAATATTTACATTATCCTCTGTTTGACTGAAAATATAACTTGCCGCGTCGTTGACATCATGCAAAGTTAAATTTTCATCGCCGGTAATATTGAAAATGACACCGCGAGCGCCTTTAAGTGACTTATCAATAAGCGGACTTTGAATCGCCTGCTGCACTGCCTTAACCGCGCTAATATTACTCTGACCAATACCTAACAATGCGTCGCTGGATTTACTCTGCGTGAAAATCGTTGTAACATCGGCAAAATCAACATTAACAACACCAGTAGTCAAAATCAATTCTGCAATACATTTTATCGCCTGTCTCAATACAGAATCCGCTTCATGGAAAGCATCAACGACTGACAATTTACCTTTACCTTCAAGTTTTAACAAGTTGTCATTTTTAACGGTTATCAGTGCGTCCATATATGATTGCATTCTAATTATACCTTCGTCGGCAATACGTTGTTTCCTAATACCTTCAAATTTAAATGGTCGAGTTACAACGCCAACCGTCAAGATACCTTCTTCTTTGGCAAGTTTTGCAATTATAGGTGCCGCTCCAGTACCTGTGCCGCCACCCATACCTGCTGTGATAAATACCATATCAGCACCGAGCATCATATTTTTAAGACGTGCCGCATCATTCTTCGCCGCCTGTTCGCCAACTAAAAAATTTCCGCCGGTACCTCTGCCTTTAGTCAATGGCTCGCCGATTTGTACGGTCTTTATTGCGCCCATATTCATTTGAGTCAAAGCATGTGCATCAGTATTAACTGCAACTAAGTCTATATCTAAAAAGTTACTTTCAGCAATTCGCTTTAAAACGCTGTTGCCTCCGCCGCCTACGCCAAAGACTTTTATTGTAACGATAGCGCCTTTTATAGACGGATCATCTTGTGATTTACTATTTTTAAACTTTTCGTTTTGCTTTTTTAAACTTTGAATAGCCTGCTTAACAGCCGCATCGTCTACCGATACGGTCTCTTTTTTCTGCTGCTGTTGTTTTTTTAGTTGTTCTAATCTCTGTTTTATAGCCGCATCATTTGACGACATACATTTATCTACCTCTCTCAATGCAATCTAGTTATACTTTCGACATCAAATATAAATTTCCTTCAATTATTTTTTGCCAATTAAAATTCTTAATTGCGTAACTAAAACGCCAATAAACATTAAAAAGCAACCGAAAATCTCTCTATTACTCATAACTTCGCCAAGCATTATCCAACTCGATACAGCACCAAAGATTGATTCAAAACTCATAATTATTGCTGCAACTGAAGGTTCAGTGTATTTTTGACCGAACACTTGCAATGTAAATGCTACGCCTGCGCTCAGTATGCCACCATAAGCGATTGGCAGCCAGGCATCAGTTACTGCTTCAAAAGTAGGCGTCTCGAAAATCAGCATTATAAAAAAACTTAAAATCATACAAACGAATATTTGCGCTACACTTAACTCAAGTGCATCAACTCTTGAGGCGAACTTATCTATAAACAAAATCTGTGCTGCCCAGAAAAAAGCGCTGACGAATAAAATTAAATCGCCAATTTGAAAAGTAAAATCTTCATGTATTGCAAGCAAATATAAGCCTGTAAGTGCAAGGATAGCGCCAATCCAATTTTCAGCGCGAATTAATTTTCCAAGAAGGACTGCACCAAGCGGAATCAGCACTATATAAAGGCATGTTATAAATGCTGCCTTTCCTGCGGTGGTGTAAAGCATTGAAACTTGTTGCAATGAACTTGCAATAAACATTATTAAGCCTGAGCCGACACCTGCAACGAATCCGCTTTTATAACCTTGTTGACGTTGAATTTTTTTACGTTGAGTCAGCCAAACAATCAGCAAAAATATAAATCCAAGTGTAAATCTTGACGCAGCATAAGAAAATGGACCCAAATTATCCATTCCGGTCATTTGAGCGACAAAAGTTGTTCCCCAAAAGAATGAGGCAAGCAAAATCATTAAGGTGCCGCGTAATTGCATTGAAAATCCTCCAATTAAGTTTATTAATTCAATTCAAATTAGCCAATCCACCATTTAAAGACATTGCGAATATCAACATTCAAGTCATCGAAAATCGAAACTTTAATCTCATTGTTGTTATTATTTTCATTATCGTCGCTAACTTTATAAGACTTACTAAATACAAATTTTCCATCAACTAAATGATAGACTTCAATTCTCCTCGACCATTGGTCAACAATCCAATATTCCTTAACGCCGCATTTTTCATAGGCAGATTTTTTTGGTCCTAAGTCATTATCCATAGTCGATTCAGAAAGCACCTCAACGACTAAATCCGGTGCACCATAAACTTTTTTGCCGTTTTTAATCATTGACAAATCACAAACAATACTCAAATCCGGTCTGTAATGTTCTTTTTCAGAAAGGTAAACATCGGCGTCAGGCATGACAATAGCTTCAATATTATTTTCATCAATGTAATTTACAAAAATTGTAACCAATCTGCTAACGATTGTAATATGATTGACAAATGGTGCTGCTGCTGCCATGATAAATTTTTCACCACCAATAATCTCAAAATCCGGTTCTTCTGTCATATAATCATATGAGAAATTTTCCATCAATCTCACCTCACAAGGATATTTTAGCACAATGCTAGGAGCAGAGCAAGGAAAAAGCGGCTTATTTGCCGCCGTATAATCTAAATTTGAGGTAAAAAACTTATTAAAAAACGATCTTTTCAAGAATAGCAGGTGCAATATCTTTAGTCTTTGCGGTTCCACCTAAATCCGGCGTTAAAGTTTTCTTCTCGACAAGCAATGTTTCAATCGCGTTAAGAACTTTATCCGCTAATTTTGGATAACCAAAGAAATCGAGCATTTGACTGACGCTCCAAATTGCAGCTAACGGATTTGCAAGACCTTTGCCGGCAATGTCAGGTGCGCTGCCATGAATTGGCTCAAACATTGAAGGATATTTGCGCTCAGGATTCAAATTTGCACCGGCAGCAAGTCCCATACCACCGGCTATTGCTGCGCCTAAATCAGTTAA
>CAJOHI010000040.1 GCA_905234365.1 uncultured Selenomonadaceae bacterium
CCAAGATTCCATCCAAGCGCCGCCGCCCCAACCGTAAGAACCGAAAAGAGCAACCGGAACGCCTTGAAGTTTTGCTTCAGCTTCTGCAAAGAACGGCTCAAAAGAATCTTCCTCAAGGACTTCATCACCCATAGCAGGACAGCCAAAAATCACACCATCATAATTGGCAATATCATCAGCTTTAAAATCGTCAACTTGAAACAGTGAAACATCAGCGCCGGCTTCTTTTGCACCTTCAACGATAGCGTTAGCCATTGCTTCGGTATTGCCGGTGCCACTCCAATATACAACTGCAACTTTGCTCATTAAAATTACCTCCAAAATTGATTCAAAAAAACATAACTGTCAATGCTTTTTTAAATTATACTAACACATTACATATATATTGTCAATTATTTAGTTGACGGCTAAAATTATAAAGTATAAAATAATTGAAATTACAAACGGAGGCATTATTAATGAGCAAATTAATAGAGGTTTTAGAGTATGATAAGATACGCAAAAAGTTGATGATGTTATGCAGAACGACATTAGGAGCAGAAATATCAAAATATTTGGAGGCAAGCGGTGATTATGAGGAAGTTAAAGCACGATTGGAAGAAACGGCGGAGGCGGTAAAAATTTATGCTTTGTCAAGTCCGCCGCTCGCTGACGCAAAGGATATACGTGAACTACTTAAAAAAGTTAAGATTGGCAGCACTTTGGATTCAGTTGAGATATTGGACATTCGCAGCACAATGGCAGCAATGCGCGATGTAAAACGATTTTTCAAAGAGATCGAAATGGATACGCCAATTTTAAAAAGTCGAGCTTCACAAATTGAGATTTTAGGCAATCTTGAGCAACGAATAGACAGAACCATTGACGAACACGGCGCCGTCAGAGATGATGCAAGCGTTGAACTTAAACGTATTCGCCGAGTATTGAGAAGCGCACAAGACGGTATAAAAGAAAAAATTTTTTCAATTCTTCACAATGCGGCGTATCAAAAGTGCTTTCAAGAGGCAATAGTTACAATGCGCGGTGACAGGTATGTTATACCGATTAAGCAGGAGTATCGCCGAGAATTTCCAGGCTTAGTACATGACCAATCAGCGACAGCCGCAACGGTTTTCATTGAGCCAATGGCAATAGTCGAACTTGGCAATACCGTAAGACAAATGACGGCAGCAGAAAAACACGAAGTCCAGCGGATACTTAAAGCAATTTCAATGGAAATTAATAGTCACGGCGAAATTTTACTCAGCAACTTAGCGATACTTTCAGCGATTGATTTTGACTTTGCAAAAGCAGCACTGGCACGCGAAATGAAAGCAACGGAACCTGTTTTAAATTACGAAGGACACACGAAGTTAAACAAGGCAAGACATCCGCTGATTGATGCAGCAGAAGTTGTGCCGATTGATATTGAAATTGGCAACAGATATAAAATGCTGCTGATAACCGGACCAAATACCGGCGGCAAAACTGTCAGTTTAAAAACGCTTGGTCTAATGGCAATGATGACACAATCCGGCTTATATATTCCGGTCGAATTTGGTTCAGAAATTGCCATATATAAAAATATTTATGCGGTCATTGGCGATGAGCAGAGTATTGAACAGAGCCTTTCGACTTTTTCGGCACATATGAATCAGTTGGTGGCTATACTCAATCAAGTTGAAGCTGACGATTTAATTTTGCTTGACGAAGTTGGCGCAGGAACTGATCCGGAAGAAGGTAGCGCAATTGCTCAAGCGATTTTAGAGCGATTGATTGAAATTAAAGCAACGACAATAGCGACTACACATTACTCGCAACTAAAGACGTTTGCTTATTCCACTGAAGGTATTGAAAATGCCTGTGTTGAATTTGACGTAGAAACATTAAAGCCGACGTATCGACTTTTAATTGGAATGCCTGGAGCAAGCAACGCCTTTGCAATTAGTCAACGCTTAGGTTTATCAGCAAATTTAATTTCGCGTGCAAAAGAATTAATAGCAGCAGATCATGCGAATTTTGAACAGGTCATTTCAGCGCTTGAAAATGAGCGAATGTTGTACGAACAGCGTAATAATGATATTATTCAGCGTCAGCGCCGAATAGAACAGACGGAAAAGCAGGTTAATTCAATTCGTGATGAACTAAATAAAAATAAGGCTGAAATTTTGCGTAAGGCGAAGGAAAAATCAGCAGCCATGATACGCAAAACCAAGCGTGAATCCGAAGAAATTATTGAGTCACTCAAAGAACAATTTGACGATTTAGGTATAAAACGCCGGCAACAGGCAATTCAAGAGGCACGTGAAAAGTTAGACGAAGCCTCAGAACAAATGTCACCCGGAATTATCAATCAGAAGTTAGGCAAACGTCTTGACAAACAAAAAATTGCGATCGGTGATACGGTTTACGTTACGAAACTTGACCAAAAAGGCGTTGTTACGGCTATCAGTAAGGACGGCAGCGAATTAACCGTACAAATTGGAGCGCTGACTGCTAATGTTAAAACTTCAATATGCCGCTTCATTTCACATGGCGACTCAACCGAAGAAATTATACCATCATCAAATTCTAACTCAACAAAAAAAACAACCGGAGCACTTTTGCAGGTTGCAGCAAATATTCAGCGCGAAATTGACGTTCGTGGAATGTTAGTCAATGAAGCGGAATCAATCGTTGGCAAGTTTATTGATGACGCCGCTTTAACAGGTCTAAAAACGGTTCTGATAATTCACGGCAAAGGCACTGGCGCTTTGAGAAAGGGTCTGCATGATTTTCTAAGACATAATAAAAGCGTTGCTTCGTTCCAATTTGCTGACATTGATGACGGCGGAACCGGTGCAACGGTGGTCACGATTAATTGACAATCATCGCTGCATAATGATATAATAAATATTGTTTAATATGTTTTTAGATTGAGATGTTTTAACGTTCATCATTTGGAGGTGGTTTGTTCTGAAAGAATATTGGCATAAATTTTGCAGTCGCGTAAATGAACTCGTAAATCGTGACAAAAAATTCATTGCCGCAATGTTTTTGCTAAATCTTACGGCACCTCTAAATATGATTTTTATCTATGACGAAATCATTGATGTTATACATTATTTTATAACGGCAACTTTTAAGGAATTTTTCTTTGTAATTGTAATTGATTTAATACTTTCAAAATTCAGCGATAAAATATCAAGTTTGTTAAAAATAGTTGTAATTACAATCAGCGTTATGATGTTTATTTTAGACATTTTCTGCCTGTATCAATATCATTCGGTTATCAATCATGGAATGTTTGAAATTTTGCTTGCAACAAATTCTTCGGAAAGTGCAGAATTTATCGAAACATACATATTGACGCCTCAAGTTTTGCTGTCTTTTATTATAATTCCAATTATCGGCGTCATCTTGTATAAATTACTGCTGCATTTAATGGATTTTAATACTTTAACTTCGCTGATTTTTGCTGCAACTCTCTTTGTCGCTGCAATTTCAATGACTACCAGTATTCCGCTGCTTTTGAAAAATTTTTCTTCACTGAATCGAATTATTTACATGTCAAATAACTTATTTGAAAGTTATTTTGAATATCAAAGAATTGCGGAAGGCGTTGTACGTGACGTTAATTTAACTCGCGATGACAGCAATATACCAATATTTGTATTTATTCTCGGCGAATCCACGAATAGAAATCATATGCACATTTACGGTTATAATTTGCCGGATACTCCTAACCTTGAGGAGCGCAAAGATAACGGCGAACTTTTCGTTTTTACTGACGTGGTTAGTCCGCATTCCCATACGATAAGTGCTCTTGAAAATATTTTTACATTTTACAGAGTTGGTGCCGATGGCGATTGGTTTAACTATACAAATTTGTTTGATATTCTTCGAGCGGCAAATTATCACACTGAATGGATTAGCAATCAGGAAATGGCAGGAGTATATGGCAATATTGGCAGATTATATTCCGAAATATGCGATGTAAAAAAGTTTACAAAGATTAGGGCTTCTAATGATGACATAGGTTATTCGGACATTTATTATGATCGCTTGCTATTTCCGCTTTTTGATGAATCGCTGGCAAATATCAGCACTAAAAATTTTTACGTTCTTCATTTGATGGGTACACATGCAAGTTACAATAAGCGCTATCCTAACAATTATTTAAGATTTACTGAAAGTGACGTTACAGGCGAAACAGACGAGATTAGGTGGATTCGTTCTGAATATGATAATGCTGTGCTTTACAATGATTATATCGTTGATGAACTTATTAAACGCCTTGAAAATAAAAATGCCATTGTGATTTACATTTCAGATCACGGCGAAGATGTTTACGACGAATGGAATTTTGCCGGACATATGGAAGTTGAAGGCACTCGTTCAATGATTGAAATTCCAATGATGATTTGGGCAAGTTCTCAATTTAAAGCTGAACACCCTGCACTTATCAAACGCATTGCCGAAAGCGTTGATAAACCTTTTATGACTGATGATATGATTCATGTAATTTTAGATATAATGCAGATTGAGACTAAGGAATATGATCCGACTAAAAGCGTTATAAATCCTGCGTTTGATGAAAGTCGAGAGCGTATTTATAATAATAATATTTACGACAAGGAACATGGTTTAACGCCGCTTCCAATTCCGATTGAAGAACCATAAATATATTTGAGGTGAAGTTTTTAAAAATGAGGAAAAAAAAATTAATTATAGCTGTCACTGTCATTTTATTAATTTTGACAGGATATATTGCCTTGAATTGGACGACTTTTAAAATGGAACAGCAAAATAGATTTTATTCGTTGATGTATTCGAGGTCAGATAAATTTTGGGCGCATATGTGTAACAGCGTTGAAAAATTTCAGTTAATGTCGAAGGAGTACAGCGGAGTTGAATTTGACGCGATTTTTTATGATAAAGAAGGTACTTTTGAGATTTCGCATGATTTACCGGATAAGCCGGAACACTCGCTGGAATTATTCTTGCCGACTATTGCGGAATTTAAGGACACTAAAATTTGGTTTGATTTCAAAAATCTGAATCATGAAAACGCTGAAGCTGCACTTAATGAACTTGAAAACCTCTTGACGAAATACGGAATTGACAGGAAGCGCTTTATTATTGAAAGTCATGATTACAAAGAACTTGGAATTTTTAGGCAGCACGGATTTTATACGTCTTTTTACGTCACGATAAACAATAAGAAATTTTTTAAGGACGAAGACGGCGCCAACGAGTTCCGAAACGAAATTAGAGCGGTAGCAAGTTCCGGCAATGTCGATGCAATTTCATTTCCAGTATCTTATTACGAACTCGTTAAAAGTGCTAACGTTTCTAATGATTTGCTGACATGGAATACACACGGTGAGAAGTGGTGGCATTTTTATAAACGTTATGATTTGAAACGATTGACTGATGATGAGCAGGTTAAAGTAATTTTGATTGAACATCTTACAAATTATGACAGGTATTGACGCCTCCCCACAACTAAAGCTGAGGGATTCTAATTACCATATAAACAAATATTGTATATATGCCCTTTGTGGCTTCAAACAACTCTTTATCTGGAATCCATTCTCCGGCATGTTCTTTGCGATATTCTCTTTGCAAGTCCAATACTTTGTTCTAGACCATTGCTGAAATTCTATTGCAAAGAGTTTATCAAGATTTTCTTTGCTGCATTTGAAGTCTGTTTTTATCGTTCGTTTCACTTTACCACCTATAATAAAGTAAAAAAAAAGATTTTGATATAATCCAAATAGACGGAAATTCTTCTATCAAACTCCTTCTTGAATTTAATTTTTAAACTCTAATATTGAATCCAAAGTCGCTGATATTTTTCCATTTGACTTAATACATGTTGTAAAATTTTATACTCAAATTGTCCAAAAAGCTTTTTTATTTCTGCAACTGGAATCAACATTAAAATTGTTGTGTCAGTCCATACTTCTGCTGACATTTTAGTTTTGCGATTTTCAAGTAAAACAGTTTCATTTATCCAGCCGTTTTCTGTAATCATATCAAGCGTGTTGTACCAGCCATCCTTTTTCTCTATACTTCGTACAAGTGTACCTGTCACAACAAAAATTAAATTTTCCTCAATTTTTGCTCCGCTGATTCTGTCACCTTCAAAGTATCTTTCCACTTTCGCCATATTTAAAATATGTTGCAGTGTTCCTTTACTCATGCCTTGTAACAACTCAAGCTGTGAAATGAAATTTTGCAAATAAGCTGAAGTATTTTTTTCATTTGTTTCTTGTTCAGTTTGAGCCGTCTTAATTTTATTTGAAAGTCGATTTACAAATTTTTTGTAATCTAAATTCCAATCTACAAGCATTTGTTTCAGAATCAAAATATATCTTCCAGACAACAATTCACCGAAATAGGCACTAAACTTATTTTCATCATACAAAATTGAAATTGATGTGACATTTTTTGAATAGTGGAAATACAAGCCCAATTTCATACTTTTAGTATTCCAGGAATTTTGAAATACAAGTTGACCATAAGGCGTTGCTTTAGTTTCAGAATAGCGTTTTTCATTTCTTAAAAAATCAATAAAATTTAAAAAATGATCAAATTTCTTGCCTTGAGATTCAATCATCTTAATACTTGCGTAAGACTGCGAAATTATCAACTGCTTGAATTGTTGATTAACGATATCTTGAATAATTGTTTGATTATCAATTTGCATTCTAAACGGTATTATATTAAAATTATCGTTGCTCTTACTCGGTACAACTGTTACAAATGTTATATCATTTTCGTTATTAAATTCTTGCAGTAAAATTGTCCATGCTGTTTCAAATACTGCCATCAACATCATTTTGTTTGATTTTGCCTTTCCGCGAAGATCGCTCATTATATCAGCAGGAATTGTAACGCGGTATGCTTTTTGTTTGTAACTCATGGTTGATGTTTTTGTATATGGCAACAATGGGATATTTGGTAAATTTTCGAGCATTGTTTTCCAGTATTTTTTTATTGCTTCGGATACTTCTGGATTCGCTAATTTTGGTTTCTCCTTTACCGCAATTATATCAGATAAATTCATTGCTTTTAGGATTAAATTTTTTTCATCTATACTGTCTTCGATTAATTTGACAATTGTCATTAAAACTGCATACTCTTTTTTACCTGTATGAAATACTGCAAATCTGACTAAGTGCTCATGAAGTAAGTCGAAGTCCTGCCGCATATCTGCCTCAATTATATTATTTAGCGTTAAGTCTATATCTGTTGCGCTTTCTAAATTTCTGTAAACAATTTCCGGCATATTGTTTCGCTGCTTAAAAAATACCTTAATAGTGCGATTGCCTACAGGACAATAATTCATTCTTAGTTTTTCTGTATCCTTAATTAAATTGCTCACTGCAAGATTAAACCTCAACGGTATAAGATCTCCGCTAATTTTATACAATTTTTGCACGAATTGATTTGACGCCATTAAATTATTCATATTAAAGAAAACTTGTTCATAGTCCTCAAGTTCTTCAATATATGTAATTTTTTTTGGGCTGTAACCTTTCGTATCATTTAATTGTTGTCCATAAATTTGATTTAAAATATTTTGCTCATTTTTCGGCAATTCTTCGAATCTTATCTTTTTGTTCATCATATTATCTTTTGCTGATATAACTTCTCTTTTCAGCAGGAATTTTATCCCATTCAACTACATTTACTGGGATATTATTTTTCAACGAATACGCTGCTGCAATTCCTGCCGCTTCACCAATACTCATGCAAGTTGGTTGAATCCTCATTGACGCTTGTAAAATAAAACTAGCACTTATGCAACGACCGGTTACAATTAAATTTGACATTTGTTCTGTGATAAGTGCGCGGTAAGGAATTTCATAAAATCCGCCTTTGGGCAATTTTTCTGAAACTTTTTCGCCATGTGCATCAATAAACCAAGCAGTACGACAAACAGCATCAGGAAAACGACTTTGATTGTGATAATCGTCTTCAACCATATAATATTTACCTTTGATTCTCCATGATTCTCTTGCACCAAGCATTGTCGCTTCACGGCTGATATAAGCATTTTCAAATCCTGGCAAATGTTTAACTAAATAGTTCGCCATGTTTCTCATCATTTTTCTGCCATAAGTTACGGCTTTGCTGTATTCAACTGGATCTGTTGATTTAAATTTAACAGGAATTTCTGGAAAATTGCAGGACATTACGCCGCTTTTGCCGATAATCGAATAGGCCTGCATGTATTCTGCTTCTTCTTGAGAGATTTCGCCATTTTCAACGCCTTGAGCCATTAAATCTTCCAATTTGTAACGTTGCTTTCTGTGCATTGCCTCAGCAATTTCAAAATATGGCGGCTTACTTTTGCACCAGTCCTCTTTTAATTCAATCATAACATATTTATAAAGCCGATCAATGTCGATTCCACCCATTTCAAATCTAAAACTCAGAGGCTGATTGTTTCCTGTTTTCTCATAACCGCGCTCAAACGGCACTCCAACATTTCGAGATAGATATGCGTCGCCTGTCGAATCAATAAAAATTTTTGATTTTATCGCTGCAAGACCTGCGATTGTTTGAACTATACATGCAGAAATTTTTCCATTGGCACTCAAGGCATCAACTAGAACGGTTTCATATAAAATATTTACGCCACTTTCTTCGCATATTTCATCGTAAATCAAGCTTAAAACTTCCGGATTGTGCCAAGTTTGTTGAGTAACTCCGTCGAATGGCTCAATTCCTTTTTTGCGAAGACGATCTTTAATTTCTGCAACGTAAGGAGTATCGCTATCAGGTGCGTGAGTATCCATAAATGGGTAAACACATCCTAAAACTGCAAGTCCGCCGAGTGCAATCCCACGCTCAATCAAAACAACTTTTGCGCCGTTTCTTGCTGCAGAAATTGCCGCCGCTGTTCCGCTGGGACCACCGCCGCAAACACAAACATCGACATCGTAGAGCACAAGAATATTTTTCCCTGCATACTTTATTTTTTCACCGGAGTTTATATTTGCCGCTTCAACTTTTTGTGAATTTTCAACAGGATTAGTTAAAATTGCTCCGACAGTCGTCAATCCGGCAATTTTAAAAAATTCTCTGCGTGAAATTGGTATAGAAAAATTTTTTTCCATTTCTATATTTTGCGTCGATTTGATTTTCATTTTAGTTCATTCTCTGCATCTTCGATTGTCGGAACACAATTCAACATATGAATAAATCCTGTCATCTCCAATACATCAACCACTTCATCAGTTGCCGCTGCATAAATTACCTTTATGCCTTTTGTCTTGGCGGTTTTGGCAATTACAATCAAAGCACGGAGTCCAGAACTTGAAACATAATCGCATTTTTTCATGGATACAATCATAGGTTTGTTATCCATAAGTTTTATAATTTCATCACGAGCTTGATCTGAGCCTAACACATCAAGTCTTCCTTCAATCGCAACAATTTTAATGTTATCGTCGCGTTCAACTGTTATATTCATTTAATCCACCTCTTAAATTTTTAGAATGCGTATTCATAAACGTTTAAGTAAAGTATGAATAATCGTTGCAAAGATAAAGTAAAATGGAGCAGCCGCACTCATTACCGCTAAACCTTCTGCATAAAAAAAACGACCGACGATTATAGAATTGCCATCACACTTACCATAACTCCGAACATCGAAATTATCGACGATGTGACGTGCTTGTTAAATAGTTTTTTCAAGAAAAGATCGTCATCGGAAAGAGTGGAATTGCTCATAAATCACACTTGTATAAGATTATTCAAACAGACCCTAATTAACTCATTGTTCATAAAGTTTTTCAATGATATTAGTTGGTAATTCAAAATGCTGATAATCTTTTCTGTCTGTCCATTCGCCACCCCATTCAAATCCATGCTCTTTAAAAAGTTTGTAGCAAAGGTCATATTTATCTATTTTGTAGGCAAAATTTTTACTCCTGTCTACATATTCTTCAGCCGTCGCAGGTTCCAAAATCCTTTTGCCATTAACTACCTTAACATAAGGATTGTAGAGTGTGTTAATATCTACTGCAAGTCCAAGTCCATGCTTTGAAACTTTTGTTGTATGTGAAATAAATCTAAAATTGAAACAAGAAGAATTATTATCACGCATTGAAATTTCATCATCAGCATTATATTCATCAACTAAACGAATTTTTTCTATAGGGTAATTTGCCTCATATAATTTTTGAAAAATATCAAGTAAATCAGCAGCTATATAAACATTGCAAATCATTTCACCTTCGTGAGTTTTGCCCATCTAAATCCTTATGCAAGACGTGCAAATAGCGCAAATCTTCACGCGGAACTGTGCAGTCATCTTTGTAAGATTTACCTTTAATTCTCGCAAAAATTTCGTCATCAATTTTTTTGACGTAAAATCCATTACTTTCTGTGATATTCTCTGCAGCAAAAACCGTAGAAAATGTAAACATCATCAATAATAGTGTAATGATTGAAAAAATTTTTTTCATAAAGCAGTTCCTACTTTCTTTAATTTTCGCGCTTTACGTTATCGCCGTAAATTGTTTTCCAATCGTTACGCATTGAAATTGAAGTCCAGCCATTTTTTTCTGCAAGTTTTTTATCTTTTTCCGCACGATTTAAATTTCCAAGTTCGCGTTCAACATCGTCGCAAATCACAAAAAATGCTGCACTTTTATATTTGTTTCCGTTGATTGTGTAATTTAACATACTCAAATCGCCGCTGGAATTTCCAAATGCCAAAACCGGTTGTTTGCCAATTTCTCTATAAATTGCAGAGACTTTATTCATTTTGAGATTTTTTATGATAAATTCGCCGCGAGTCAAATAATCATCTTTGCGATAATCATAATCTAAGCCATCAGTTTCACCTTGATTTTTCGCATAAATGTTTATATCCGTGCCGATAATTTGATTTTCAGGAATCTCAACAGCATTTCCAAGCAACACTCTAATAAGTTGACGTTCACTGCCTGAAACTACATAGACTTTGAAATCATTTTTTTGCAAATATTTTATAACTTCGACCATAGGCAGATAAAATGCTTCGCCCCATTTTAAATTTGAAAGTCCATCGACAGGCGTTTTCATAAAATTTTCGACATAAGAGGTATATTCTGGATATGTCATACCCTCAAAAACTGCCGCTTGATGAGGTGCACTACTGCCGAGTTTATCGCCGGAATTTTTGCTTGTGATAAACCTTTCGAGCGAACTCGCAAAAGTTTTTTCTTCTTGAGACGGATTATAATTTTCGTCATAAAGTGCGCGATGAATATATAACATTCCGTCAAAATAATATGGTGCAGTTTCACAGAGGAAAGTTCCGTCCATATCAAAAGTTGCAATTCTGTCTTCAGCCGGAATGAAATTTTTGCTGTTCTTGTTCGTAACATCTTTGACATATTCAACTAACTTTTGTTTAGCTTCTGAATCTTTCGTCCAGTAATTGAATTTGCCGGATTTTGAAACTTTTATTGCAGCAATTTCTTCACGAGTTGCCGCTTGCGTCTGTGTAGTAAATACAATACTAAACGCCATTAATCCTGCCAATACTGCCGATACGAATTTTTTATTCATTCGAAATCACTCCAAATACTATTTATTGGCAAAAATATATTTACAAACAGGATCCATTATTTCTTCTTCCCAAATATAACCATTGCTGAACTTTCCAAAACTGCGCTCGTCTTCGTCAGGTTCAACTGCTTCACCGTTAGTCATAAAAAATACGCCATCTTTAGTCCCTGGTCTGAAATAAAATCCCGAAATTAAGCCATAAGCTTCGCCGCTGTGACCGATTAAATCAATTTCATAATCTTTGCAAAGACGAGCCTTGCCTGCACCGTCAATTTGATAAAAACCAAGTCCATAGCTAAACATTACGCCGTAAGTATCACCATTTTCAGCCGCTTCATTGTAAATCCATTGCGGTTTAATCATTTCATTTAAAAGATCAGCTCTGACAACTTTTTTACCTTCATACATGCCATCATTAAAAATCATTTCCATAACATGTGAAAGTTCGTCAAAAGAGATTCTAAGTCCTCCTTGAGGTGAAAACATCGTTGCATTCGTTCCAACTTTGTAGCCTTCTAAACTATATTCTGAGTCAGTTTCTCTCTGATAAGGATTCTGAACTAATACCATATCTTTTTTCGGCTTTTGAGTATAATTGTCAATTTGTGCAACCCAATTAATATTTTCATTCCAAGTGCCGCCGTCATTCTTTTGATAAATTATTCCTAAGTTGTCAAAGTCACTGCTTGAAAGATTTCCAACAACATAATCAGAATTTATGTTGAGCTGCTTGAAAATATGTTTTTTCTGATATAGATCAAATCTCTCTCCAGTAACTCGTTCGATAATCGTTCCTAAAATTCCGTAGTCTAAATTACAGTATTTGAAGTAAGTTTTATCTTCTTTGCCGAAATGAACGCCGTTATCATAAGCAATACCGTCCGGCTTAAAAAATTCTTCAATGCTGTATTGCGGAGGCAAGCTGTAAATCTTTCCGTCTCTCAAAGTTGACGTATGACTTGCAAGCATTCTCACTGTTATTGGCATATCAGGAAAATTTGGATTGCGAAGTTTAAAGCCAAGATATTCGCTTACATCTGCGTCAAGATTAATTTTACCTTCGTCAACAAGCTGCATTATCGTGAACATTGTGAACATCTTTGAAACAGAAGCAACTCTAAGTTTTGTATATCTCGTCATTGGAGTTTTTTGATAAATATCTCTAAATCCAAGAAAATTATTGTAAACTTCTTTGCCGTCTTTAAAAGCAATAACACCTAATCCTGGAACTTTTGAGCCGGTTTCACCAATCAGCGCTGCATATTCTTCATCAAGCAATTTTTTAGTTGATATACTTAAATCTTTTGCGCTTACAATATTCATCACTGGCAAATTTTGATTAAAATAATCTCCTTGAGAAAAAACATTAAAATTCACATTAGAGACCATTAATCCTGCAAGTAAACTCACAATTAATTTTTTATTCATGTCAATTACTCCTATTTTATGAATTCACATTATTTTATAGGCTTTACATTGTCGCCATAAATCGTCTTAAATTCATCGCGCATTGAAATTGTATCCCAGCCGCGTCTAATGGCAGTTGCTTTCATCTTTTCGGCTTTTGAATTGTTTCCAAGTTCACGTTCTGTGTCATCACAAAGTACGCAAAATGCCACAGAGTTATACGGATTGTCTTGCAAAGTATATTCAAACATACCGCTGTCACCCATTGAGTTGCCGAAAGCAAGGACAGGCTTTTTGCCGATATGGTTGAGAATTGAAAAAGCCTTAACTGTCTGTCCATTTTCAATGATTGGGTTGCCGGATATAACTATTTTTTCATTGTAGCGATCGAAAAAGTGACTAGACGGTTTATCTTTGTCCATCTTGGTTGTAGTATAAACAAAGTCAGAAGCAATAATCCTGTCAGAGCGGATTGGAATAATATCTTCGACGAGTTCGCGTGTGGTATCAATGCCGCAGGCAGAATTAATGTAAACTGCGAAACCATTGTTGCTAAGATAAGAAATTAGCTCAACCATTGGCAAATAAAATGCTTCGCCGCGCTTCAAATTTGTCAATCCGGTTTCATTCGTATCCATAAATTTTTTGACATAAGCTCTGTACTCTTCCGGCGTCATACCTTCATATGCTTTTGTCAACTGTTGAAATAAAATTTTGTTTTCAGCCGGCGTTATACCAGTTTTATTGTAAATTTTAGGCTTAATCTTTTTCGCGAAGTTGATAATTTTTTTCGGTGCTTGATATGATTCATCTTCAAGTACGCGGTAAAAAAACATTGTCTCCTGAAAATACAAAGGTGCAGTTTCACAATAGAAGGTTCCATCCATATCGAAAGTCGCTATTCTGTTTTCAGGTGGAATGTAATTTTTACTGTTTGGATTTAGAGCGTCCTCAACAAATTTGATGATCTTCTTTTTGGTCGGCGAGTTGTCATTCCAGTATTTGAAATCGTTTGCAGTCTCTACCTTAATTGCTGCAATTTCATCACGAGTGGCAGCTTGCGTCTGTGTCGTAAATGCAACGCCAATCGTCATCATTCCTGCCATTATAGCTGCTAAAATTTTTTTCTTCATTTGTCTCACCTCAAATATTTATTTTCGAGTTTCTCAAGTGTGCCGTCCATTCTCAATTCTGCGAGTACAAAGTTTATGTAGTTAAGAAATTCCTGGTCGCCTTTCTGCATCAGTATACCGCATGAGTGACGAGTAAAAGGTTCATTAATCAAAGGCGCAGCTAAATTCGGATTCATTTTAATATAACTCAATGCCTCAACAATTTCAGTTATCATTATGTCAGCATTTCCTGCAGCTATTTGATTTGGAATATCAGCATTGTCATTATGAACGATAAGCGTCGCATTTTTCAGATTAGCATTTGCAAATTTTTCATTCGTTCCGCCTGGATTTATCATAACTCGGACTTCTGTTTTATTGATATCAGCAAGTGTCTTGAATTTTTTCGCGTCCTTTTTGCGACAGAGAATAGTTTTACCAAACATTCCAACGCCATAACCGTCCGACATTGCCATTATCTTTGCTCTATTGTAATTGCGTGAAATTCCACAAAGCGCGATATCAAATTTGCCGTCTAAAGTGTCTTTTGTAAGTGTCGGCCAAGTCGTCGGAACGTATTCAATTTTCACGCCTAATGAGTCGGCTATTATTTGAGATAACTCTGCGTCGATGCCTTCATATTTGCCTGTATTTTCGTTAAAGTAGGACATTGGTCTATAATCACCTGTTGTGCCAATTTTTATTGTGCCTCGTTCAGATATTTCTTCTAAATGTCCTGCTTCGACAACTGTCATCATCAACATAATTATTGTTGTGATAAAAACGGTTAATTTAGATTTCATATCAATATCACCTCAATTACAATTTTTGAAATGCTCATTGGCGGATAAACATCATCGTCAATCGCAGCATTAATAATACTTGGACGACATGTCGCCTGTTCCTTCAGAACCGATTAAGCCGTTGACGTGGCTTGCCATAAGTTCGAAGCTGTCAGGATTTTGATATACTTTATTCGTGTTGAGATTAAGATAACCGCTCAACTACAACATATGCATACCGGCCAGCATTGCCTTTCTGTCGTCCAAAAATTTAATGGCAATTAAGTGATTTTTGCTATCTTTGTAGCAGTATTCAAGCTTATCCATAATGGTGGTGTAAAGGAATATACCAAGACCACCGATACCTCGCTCATCAATATCGGAATTAATATCAACTTCAGGTACTTGCTCAAGAGGATTATATGGCGTACCTTCGTCGACAAATTCAAAACGAAGTGCGTTTTTATCTTTGAGATATTCGCAACTGATGAAAAGTTTGTTATCAGCCTCTTTGTTTGGATAAGCATAGTCAACAATATTGACTAGAATTTCTTCAGCACAAACTTTGAGACGATTAATCAGTTTATCATCTTTTACGTAGGCTGTTATTTCATCATTAATTTTAGTCAGCATTTGCGGCAGAAGTTCACGCTTGGCCGGAAATGCCAAATCTTTTAGCATATGTTCACTCCTCAAAGGTATCTTAAATTATCAAAAATTTATCAATATCGTAGAATCTCATATGGTCGCAAAGATACTTTGTGCCTTTTTCGGCAACTTCTAAAAATTTGTCTTCACCGGTGAGCATGTAAGTACTTGCCATGCCATAAATCATTCTGGAGATCGTGTCTGTTTCTTGGCGGAAGTCAGGCTTACGAACACCGTCAAGTATCAAGCGTGTACGATACTGTCGATAGTCAATTTCACCATTTGGAAATTCTGCCTTGATATAGAAATCGACAATACTTCTCGCTTGATTAACCCACAAATCAGCTTCTTCAAAGTGCATTTCTGTCGGTTTTCTACCTGGAAAGTCAAAATAATTTGCCTCAAAATGTGTACCGCCCTCATCAGGATAGTAAATACCATAGCTGAGCCTCCCCATGACTAAAGTCAGGGGGTTCTAGGAGACAACTGGTATAGTGGAGTCTCCATTTAGGAAGTTTAGTTTATACAACCCTTATTCCTATCGGCGTGCTCAGTTCGCCTCTACAGTATAGTCCCCAAAGGGACACAACCTTACTTTTGATTTCTTCTTACCTGCCTTTCCTAGTATTTGCCTAACACTTATTTGAAACCGTCACGATTCACCCAGTCCGGAGATTTAATCTCTAAGTGTCGCGCTGCGAAAAGGGTTAGTGTACATCCAT
>CAJOHI010000041.1 GCA_905234365.1 uncultured Selenomonadaceae bacterium
ATTTAATAAGGTCCAACTGTAACTTCACCATCTTGCAAAGTCATTGTACAATATTTGTATTCTTCCTGAACATTTTTAACAATCGAATTAATGGAAAGTCGGACACCGGGATAAATTGTATCAGAAACTTTGATCTTACCATTTTTCATATCGGAGATTAGGGCCTCAAGTTCTAAAATTTTCTTTTCGTCACGTTTAATTTGACCGGCAAGTGGAAATTGTGAACGTGTAATTGCATTAATTTGTGCAACACGTTCCGGCGGCAGCTTGCTAATATCAATTTTTCCTAAAGTGTTCAAGGTCTGAGTTATCTGCATAAGTCGTTTTTTGCCTTCCTTATAACTTTGACAAACATCATGATATTCTTTTTGCAAATTTGGATCAACGCCGACCGAAACTCTTGTTACCACATAAGCTTGATTGCCGATAATTTTAGCTCTTACTTCTTCACCGGCAACGGTTAAACCGCCGGTAATTTGTCCGTGTTTATCCTCAATCATAATCTTTTTGCCGGCTCTTAAAGTTGAATGTAACGCAACATCTGCAACGTAAATATCACGACCTGCCTCAACTATAGCATTTTCAGTGAAAGCACAACGCACATCATTTTTAGCATAGACTTTTCCGCGATTAACGCCGGTAATTCCACCGCCAACTATAACACTGCGTCCGCTGACTTCGGCACCGTTGACATTGCCTTTAATTTCAATATCGCCGGTTGCTTTAACGTTAAAACCCTGCTTGACATCTCCGGCAATTTCAACCGAGCCGTCAAAATCTATATCGCCGGTTGCAACGCCAACGGAACCTTTGACGACAAAACGCGGATCTACGCTGATTTTTGTTCCGGTATCAACAATTTGTCCGTTTATAGTGGCAATTAATTGATTTTCGCCGACAACTTGAGTGTTTTTGCCGTCCGGCATTGGAATAGGTCTTCCATTTTGTGCCGGAACTTTTTCACCAAATACATTAGTGCCAGGTTTTCCTTGCGTTTGCGGAATACGAATTGCAAGTGTGTCATTTTTTTTGACTAATACAAATAAATTTAAATCCTTATAATCAACGCGATCATATTCGTCAATCACAGGACGACCTTTAACACCTAAATCAAATTTACGATCAATATAAGCATTTTCACCTGCAATCGGCTCCTTGCCTTTAGCAGCAACAAACGGCATAAGACTTCCAATACCTTCTTTAATTGCGTCTTCGTCGATACCATAAGTAACATTATTTTCAGCTAAAGCGTCCATAACCATTTGCATCGTTGGTAATCGTGATCCATTTTTAGTGTTGTATCGGATAGTAACTTTCATTTTATCACGGCTAATGTCGACTATTAATCCTGCATACTCTTCATCTGAATTAACGTCATTATCTTCTAATACTCGTTGTAAATCTTCTTCGGAAATATCAACCGGATCTGAAATTTTATAAGGTATTCCAGAAGCCTCTCTCATAGTTCTCGAAAGCATTGCAATATCATAATCAATTATGCCGCAATCACGTAAAATCTGACGCATATCTGAGAGCTCGAACATTAAAGCATCCTTGCTACTCGGATATATTGTCAGATATATTCCATCTGGTCTGAATTCAAATTTATATCCGGCTTCCATTCCACCTACCACTGGGTATGTATCTGCTCCCATAACTTGCGTCCTCCTTCGACTTCAAATTCATATGGAATCTTAACAACTATAACAAACAATACAAATAAATTTCACATTAAAAAAGGCTTGATTTTATTTTTGCCAAATAGCCGCGCATTCTGAAAATTGCCTTTGTGTGCAGCTGTGAAATTCTTGCTTCGGAAAGGTTCAAAATTAAACTTATCTCTTTAAGTGTCAATTCGTCATAATAATAAAGTGATACAACCATTCGTTCCTTTTCCGGCAACCTATCTATAACTTTCGCCAACATTTCTTTAAGTTCTCGATATTCCGCTGTTTCAACAGGATTTGAATCCATAGATTCAATATTTTCTGCTTGTAAATATTCTTCAAGTGGAATTATCGTTGACGAGTGAAATTGACTAACCAAATTTTTGAGTTCTTTGGTTGAAATTCCTAAAGCTTCTGCAAGTTCTTCATCGGTAGCGCTGCGTCCAAGTTCCGTTTCAAGTTTACAAATCATTTGCTCATATTTACGAATTTTTTGCCGCATTGTAACCGGAACCCAATCTTTTGAACGCAAATAATCTATCATTGCACCGCGAACTCTTACACTTGCATAAGTCTCAAATTTTATATTTCGCTTTATTTCAAAGCGCTCGATTGCGTCGATAAGACCAAAGAAGCCGCTACTAATCAAATCTTCTTTATCAATATGAGGCGGCAGACTTATGGCGATTCTTCCTGCAACTATCTTTACAAGTGGAAGGTAATGTTCTGCGATTTGATTGCGTGTTTCTACATCTCTTTTATTACGATACTTTTGCCAGACAGCATTAATATCAACGTTCATGGAGAACACGCCTCCCATCTAAAATTAGCAAATTAATTAAAGCACCAAAAAAATACCAGTAATTTCAACGAAAAAATTATTTAGGTTTGTTTACATTAGGTAAGTTGTTTTCATTAAAGGGTGTAAATTGTTCAACATTGTCTTGTGATGAATCAGAATTTTCATCAGTTTTACCAGAATTTTCAGTTGTTGAGTTTTCCTGCTCCATTTGCGCTGCCTGAGCGGCTTCTGCGGCATCTGCTGCACCTCTCAACTTGTAATAATCTTCCTGCATATCTAAAACATTAGATACTAGAGCAGCAGCAACGCCCGAAACGAAAAATGCAAAAATTGCACGGAAAAAAGCTGTCATAAATCTGACATCGTTAAACATTGCTGTAACAAATACAATAAAAGCTGACAACATTGCAAAGGCAAGAGAAATTGCCAACTTTTCGATAAAAAGACTTACAGCATATTGTTGTAAATCTTCCAGGTCAGAAGTAAGCGGATCCGGCGGCGGTATAGTTTTAGACGTAACTTGTTGTGGTTCAGGCATAACTCACCACCCCTTAAATGTCTTTTTCTCCACGATCAATAGTTTTAACTTTGTAAACACCGTTTGACAAATCAATTTGCACAGTACGACCGTAATTTCCGCCGGTATCTTCAGCGATTAGTCGAATGCCCATACGTTGCAAAATTTTTTTAACGGTTTCAGCGTTTCTATTACCAACGCGCATGATATCAGTAGCATTGGAAAAAGCAAACATCTGTGCGCCACCAGCGATTTTTGCAACTAATCTTGCCTTGCTGGCACCAAGAGAAAGCACATCATTGAGCATCAGCGGTAAACCAGTATCGGCAAACTTAGCCGGATTATCACTGGCTCTCGCTTGTGTACTATCCGGCAGCATTATATGCAAAAGGCCTCCGACTTTGGTTTGAGGATCATAAAGGGATATACCAATACAAGAGCCTAAGCCATAGCTGATAAGGACAGAAGGTGCACGGCCAACCTTGTAGTCAGCCATACCGACACGAATAAGGCTAGCCATTTTATTCAACTCCTACACCTTTGATTAAAATACCAAGTGAACCCGGATCTGGCACAAGGAAGAAATGCCCATTAATGCCATCGTCCTCAGCTAAAAATTCTGTTTCAATAACTAATGCTTGATCGCCCATTTGACCAAGTTGTACTAAAATTACATTGAGAATTGCACCCGCCATATCCATTGCCAACGCAGGAATAGACGGCAACATTGAAATATGCGTGAAGTTAAAGAATGCGTTAAGATAAGCACCGGAAAGAATGTTGCCAATTTCCATAAGTGCTGATTCGTCCATGAAGTCAAGTTTTTTTGTTGTACCATGTTCACGGCCCATGAGCGTATCAACGAGATAAAAAGCACTCTTTTGCGGCAGGAGAAAGAGGATATTTCCAGGTGCTCTGCCATAAACCCTCAAGAATACGCCTACAACTATAGTATCAGGACCGCCAACGAGATCCGGCACCGTTTCAATAGGCACAAGCGCAACTTTAGGCACATTCATATCAATTCTTTTGTTGATGATTTGCGAAAGAGCAGTAGCGGAATTGCCGGCGCCTACGTTGCCGATCTCTCGCAAGGCATCAAGTTGTATTGGAGATAAATTCAATTCATCAATCATATTTTTGACACCTCTAAAAATTTTAGTTAAATCCGGCTAAAATGCTCAAAATTTTTTATATTAACCCGGCAATCCAACGATTTCCTCAAGATTGAGCATAATTACAAGTCTACCATCAATATTTCCTATGCCTGACAGGAAATTACTTATATCAGTTTTATCAACGGCTTTTTTAGGGTCTACCAATTTGGTACGAATTGTCAAAACTTCCGTAACGGCATCGACAAGCATTCCAACCGGCAAATCACCAACCATTACCGTAACAATTCTAGTATCGTCAGTGTAAGACGTTTGTTCCAAACCAAGACGAGTTTTGAGATCAATTACCGGCAATATGCTTCCTCTCAAATTAATAACGCCTTTAATATAATTGGCGGAAAAAGGTACACGAGTAATATCGACAAGATTGCGAATCTCCTGCACTTGAAAAATATTAACACCGTATTCCTCATCCCTAAGTTTAAATGCGACAACCTGCAGACCTTCGTCGAGTTCGCTGCCATCATCAGAGACAGCGTTGACTGCACTATCTTTTGCCATATCTTAATCCCCCTAATAATCACTTATTTTGAGTTAGTCATTAAATTGCTATTGAAGCATAGTAGCTACATCAAGAATCAAAGCAACACGGCCATCGCCGAGAACGGTTGCACCTGAGAACATCTTCAAACCCATGAACAAGTTGCCAAGTGCTTTAATGACTATTTCCTGTTGTCCAATCAATCTGTCAACGACGATACCGGCTTTAGCCTCACCAGCGTGAACGACGACGACAAAGATTTCCTCAGGATCTTTAACATGTGGAACAAATAAAGTCTGCTCCATACGAATTATTGGAATTATTTCACCACGAAGGACAATGACTTCCTTATTTTGAACTGTTTTAATGTCATCAGGTTTAATATTTATTGTGCTGTCGATTGAAGCAAGCGGAATAGCGTACATTTCTTCCTGCACTTTAACAAGCATAGCTTGAATAATAGCCAGCGTCAAAGGCAATTTAATTTTAAATACGGAACCTTCGTTGACTTTTGTCTCAACATCGACGTGACCGCTGAGCGATTCAATCTTTGAGCGCACAACGTCCATACCGACGCCGCGACCAGAAATATCGGAAATTTTTTCGGCTGTTGAGAAACCAGGCAAGAAGATAATTCTAACTGCATCCGCATCGTCCATTTTATTGACTTCTTCTTGAGAATAAAGACCTTTTTCAACAGCTTTTCTGCGAATTACATCAGCGTCAATACCTTTACCGTCATCAGTAACCATTATAACGACATTGTTGCCTTCATGACGTGCAATTAAGCCAACTTCACCAACACGCGGTTTACCTTTAGCTTCGCGATCGTCCGGCATTTCAACGCCATGATCGAGAGAATTACGGAGCAAGTGCATTATAGGATCGCCGATTTCGTCGATAACGGTACGATCAAGTTCGGTTTCTTCACCTTCGATAGTAAGATTAATTTCCTTGTTGAGTTCCTTTGTGACGTCGCGAACCATACGCGGAAAACGGTTAAAAACTTGACTGACAGGAACCATGCGGACTTTCATAACTATATTTTGGAGGTCAGTAGTAACGCGGTCCATTTGTTCCAACGTTTCAGTTAATTCCGAAAGTCTGTGAGTCTGTCCAATTTGTTCGAGGCGAACTTTATTGATAACTAACTCACCCATTAAGTTCATCAAAATATCTAATTTTTCTATATCAACACGAACTGACTGGCTGCCATGTGATTTCTTTTGTGCTCCGGCTGCTGCAGGTGCCGCTGGTTTATTTGCTGCCGGTTTTGCTCCTGCTGATGCTGCAGGTGCCGCTGGTTTTGGTGCAGTTGCCGCTGCCTGAGGTGGTGGTGCTGCAGGTGCCGGTGGTGGCGGTGCGGCTGCAGGTGCTGCTGCTTGAGGTGGTGGTGCTGCCGGTGCTGAGAGGTCAATAACGCTCGTTTCTGCCTTTTCGACTTCAGAAATACTCATAACCGCTTCATTAACGGCCTTTTCTTCAGAACCGGTGACTAATACAACATCAAATGAGCGGTCGAATTTTTCTTGCTCTAAATCTTCAGCAGGCGGAATTGACTTTATAACTTCGCCGATCTCGTCAAGTGCATTCATAACCATGTAGGAACGTGCTGACTTGAGGAGACAAGATTCGGAAAGCGTTACTTTAAGATGAATTCCGTGCATACCGCCTTTTTGTGCTTCTGCGATAACATTTCTATCTGTTTCGGAAAGGTCAATACCTGGTATAGCTGCTGCTGCCGGTGCCGCCGCTGGTGCTGCAGATGCCGCTGCCGGAGCTGGAGCTGCTGCCGGTGCAGGTGCCGCCGCCGGTGCTGATCCAGGTTTTGAAATTGAACTTAATTTTGCAACGAGATCTGAAACATCAATCAAATCTTCAGGATCGCCATTACCTACGTTGTTTATCATTTGCTCAAGGGAATCAACGCACTTAAACAAAGTATCAATAATGTCTTCGCTAACTTTAAGTTGCTCTTTACGCAACATGTCAAGAACGTCTTCCATCTCGTGAGTAAGTTCGGCGATTTTGTTATAACCCATAGTTGCCGACATACCCTTCAACGTATGAGCATTACGGAAAATTTCATTGAGTACGGACAAATCCTCCGCATTGTCTTCAAGTCCTAAAAGTCCATCATTGAGTGATTGTAAATGCTCGTGTGACTCGTCAAGAAACATATCCATATATTGATTGTTTTCAGCCATATAATTTGCGCTGCGATCAGTTTAACTAATCGCGCTTCCCTCCTTTGAGCGGAATTTATTTTCATTCGTAAATTTTAAATTACAATTTTATTCTAACCGCCAATTTATTTATTGAATCACAAATATTTTTTATTTTAAAATTTATTTAGCAACTGCCTCGACAATAGCACTTGCAATTTGAGACAATGGGCGAATTTCATCTGACAGCCCGGCATCTACAACAGCTTTTGGCATACCGTAGACTACGCAGGAATTTTCATCTTGAGCTATACAATATCCGCCGTTAGCCTTGATCTTTTTCATACCTTCGCAACCGTCACAACCCATACCTGTCATGATGACGCTGACTAAATCTCTCTTAAATTGAGCAACGGAATCAAACAAAACATTGACAGCAGGTCTATGATTGCCAACAGGCGGCTCTTGACTTAATACGATTTTTCTTGCTCCAGCGCCTGCAGGTGCTACTCTCATATGATAATTACCAGGTGCAATATAAACTTGACCATCTTTTATAATTTCGTCATTTTCAGCCTCTTTAACAGAAATTGCAGAAATTGAATCTAACCTCTCTGCTAATGACTTTGTAAAACCTGCCGGCATATGTTGAACAACCACGACGCCACAAGGTAAATTACCAGGTAGCCGAGTAATGACTGTCTGCAATGCCTGTGGTCCGCCGGTTGAAGTTCCAATCGCCACAATTTTTTTAGAACCTGAACTAAATCCTACACTTGCTGCCGGTTTTGGCAATGGAGAAGCTGTCGAAGGAGTATATTTAATAACTGGTTTTTCGCCTAATTTAAAACCTGTCCTTCGCGGAATTTCAATTTTCTTTCTGCTCCAAGACTCATTTGAAGATTTGGAACCGGTTGAAGGTGCAGTCGATGTGCTAGTCGTTGTAGGTGGTGTACTTGCAGACGGTGTAGATGTAGTTGGTGATGTTGACTGTTTTAAACTTGTTGTAGATTGAGGTTTTGCAACAAACGTCAGAGGTTTTGCGGGTGAGGACACTCTTGATTGATTAACATGAGCTTGCGCCGCTTCTCTACATTTAGTAAGAATTTCGCTTTCCAAATTATCAATCTTTGAAATTGAACCGCCAGCCTTACTGATAAAATCAACTGCTCCGAGTGATAAAGCTCTAATCGTGGCATCTGTACCGCGTTGCGTCATGCTGCTGAACATGACAACCGGCACAGGACATTCCTCCATAATTACTGCAAGAGCTTGCAAGCCATCCATAACCGGCATAGTAACATCAAGTGTCAAAACGTCAGGTTTGAGCTGCTTTACTTTATCAATAGTATCTTTTCCATTGATCGCTGTTCCTACCACTTGGAAATCATTCTGCTTATTAAATAAATCGCAGAGAATTTTTCGCATAAAAGCAGAATCGTCAGCAACCAAGACACGAATCATCTTGTTCACCTCATTTAAATACAACTCTAAAATGTCAACAATTAAAAAATTTGGATAAAAACTCTAATAAAATTCTAACAATTTATATTTAATCTTAGTTAATATTCGCCTGTTAATTAAAAGTTCCTTCAATTATTGACAAAAATATTATATATTTTCTCAAAGTCTTTTTACGGATCAATAAGTTATTTTTATTTCAAATATTCTTTGATAATTCAAAGCAAAAAAAAAGCACCTTCTTGCTAAGAAAAATTAAATATCTCACTCAAGAAAGATAACCAGCCTTTTGTAATTGTCATTTGTTTGCCGTCGATAAGACTTTCAACTAATTGATTAATACATTTTGACGCAAGGCAATTCGGTTTTTCAACTATAAACGGCACTTGCTTTTTGACACATTCAATAACCGTTCTATCCTCAAAAATATATCCAACGCAATCAATCGGCATATTTAAAAGTTTTTTTGAAGTAGAACTGAGTTTTTCCGTAACGTCTGTACATTCTTCCTCGTCGAATATTCGATTTATAATCAGTCTGATATTTTTCTTTTCCGTATGCAGTGTATAGGTTTTGAGTACGGCGAAAGCATCAGATAAAGCCGTCGGTTCAGGCGTAGTAATTAGCAAAACTTCATCAGCCGCAACCAAAAAGTCAACGACATGCCGTCCTAAACCTGCGCCGGTGTCGATTAAGATGATGTCGGCAAATTCACTACAAGCTGATAATTTTTTGTGAAGTATTCGGCGTTCCTCATAAGTGAAATTTAAAGCCTTTTCAACGCCGGAACTGCCGGAAATGTAGCGAACGCCTTTTACACTTTCAACCAAAACATCTTGCAACTCAACGCCGTCCTCGAGAAGGTCTAACATATTTCGCTTCGAGACACTGCCAAGAATGACATCAACATTAGCCATACCAATATCAGCATCAATCAATAAAACTCGTTTGCCAATCATCTGCAGGGCAATAGCTAAATTAACAGCAATGTTGGTTTTGCCTACGCCGCCTTTGCCGCTTGTTATTGTAATAACTTTTGACTGTCTATCCGAAGTTTTTACAACCTCCGAAGTTGCAACTGAAAATTCTTCTGCCTGAGCTTCAGCCTTATCTTCCATTAACTTTCTTAAAATCGACGCTTGGTCTGACATTATAACTCACCAATAACCTTAAAATTCGGTCCTTCTATTTTTTTAAATATTCCTCTTTAACAATAAATCTGCAAGAATTTCCGCATTTGCCGGAGTTATGTCATCTGGCACACTTTGTCCGTTGGTCACATATGAAAGCGGCAATTTCTGCTTATAAAGAAGATTTAAAATTAATCCGACGCTTGCTGTCTCGTCCGTCTTTGTAAAAATAATTTTTTCCGGTTCACATACTGAAAATTTTTCGATAATATCTTTAGCGTCGCTTATCTTTGTCGTTGTGCTTAAAACAAGATGTTTTTCAATTCTTTGATTGGCGGCTAAAAATTCCTGCAATTCTTTCATCTGATAATCATTATGCTGACTTCTTCCGGCAGTATCAATTAAAATTAAATCTCTATTGCGATGTTTGTTAATTGCTTTAGACAATTCATTTGGAGAATAAACTATCTCCAGCGGAAGACCTAAAATATCCGAATAGGTTCTAAGCTGCTCAACCGCAGAAATTCTGTAAGTATCAGCAGTTATTAAAGCAGCAGTGATGCCCTGCTCCAAAACGAATTTAGCAGCAATTTTAGCTAATGTCGTCGTCTTGCCAACGCCGGTAGTACCGAGTAAAGAAACGATTCGCACACCATGCCGATTGAGTTTGATACCTTCCGAAAAATTGACATTCTCGTTAAGGAATTTCATCAAGGTTGATTTTGCCTCACGTGATTGACTGTCTGCCAGAGTTTCACCGGCTTCAGCATGTGCCGCCATGTCATTTAAAATATTTTCGTTGACTTCTTGTCGCCTTAATGCTTCATGTAATGATATTGAGCCGCGATTGGAATCTTTTCCGATAACTTGTGCAAGCAGCGCCTTCATTTGTGCAATTTCATTTTCGAGCTTTTTGATTTTTTGCTGGCTTTCTTGATCTGCTTCTGAAGGTTCAGCTTTTGGTTGAGACTCTGACCGTACTTGTTGCTGTCTGTAAACTTGTTGCGATATTTGCTGTTGAGCCTGTGCCTGTGCTTGAGCCATTGCCTGCTGCATTGCTTGAGCTATCTGCAACTGATTGAATTGTGCCATCATCATTGCCTGTGCTTGAGCAAGTTGGGCGGTTGTCAAAGGCTGGTTCAACTCTTGTTGTTGATTTGAATTTGCTGTCTGTTCGTTAGAGTTTTGTATATTCGACTGCATTGTTGTTGAATTATCTGCACTTCCTGCTTGTACACTAGATAATTGGACTGCCTCTTGATTATTATGTATTTGCGCTTGAGGTATTTGTTGATTTTGAATGGCTTGCATTTGCGCTGGTTGATTTTGAATTGGTTGAGACTGTACAAACTGCATTTGTTGTTGATTTGGAATATTTTGAGTAGCGCTATTTTGAACAGGCGCCATTGGTTGCACCGGTTGAGACTGAACATTTGGAGTTTGTGGAGTTGCCTCAAAATTATTTTGCGGATTTGCAGGTGCCGAAACGTTAGTATTTTGCATTTGTGGTTGAGGAATTTGTACAGGTGTTTGCTGTTGCATAGGTTGTGGCAGCGATTGTGGCTGTAATTGTGGTTGTATTTGTGATTGTGACTGTAAATCTTGGTGATTTTGTTGTTGAGGTTGCAAACCTTGTTGATTTTGCGGTTGAGGCTGTATAACTTGTTGAGGCTGTTGAATTTCATTCGATTGATTTGTACTTGCCTCAACGGAAGCAACTGTCGAAATTGCAGAAGTTATAGCCGTATCAGTTGCTTGTAAATTTGTATCTTTTGATGAATTGTCTGTTAAATTTGCTGGTTCTGCCGTGTAAACATTTTCATCAGGCTCATTTTCAACATCAGTTTCATTTAATTCGCCAGATTGTGCCTGTATAAATGGCAAATTCTGAGTATCCGAAGAATTAATTGCCTCATTGTGATTACTATTTAAATCATCTCTTGACGATATATCCAATTCGTAAGGCATTGGAGAATCCTCCGGCTCATCATAAGGCATCGGCGGATCTGGTTTAGATATTCTGTTTGACGGATTCATTGCAGCTTCTAATGAAGAAGCCTGATTTAAATTTGCTCTTGTTGACGAAGATGATTTTGCCGAATTATAATTCATTGAATTTGTATTTTCTGTTGACAGTGAAGACCTTGAATTTTGCGGATTTAACTCTTTTTCTGCAAGTGCTACGCCTTCCGGTGTACCATTTGTCTTGTATTGAGATAAAACCGTCACAGGTATTGGCGATCGCTGAGGTCTTTCCGGTTCTTTCTTTACAACAGGCTTTTCATCTTCAATTGCTGCGGTAATTTCAACCATTTCTCTGCTGCCTAAACCTAAAAGTCCGCCTTCTTTATATTTTTTCGTATGCAAAATGACGGCATCATCACCTAACTCTGCCTTCATCTTTGCTACGGCTTCTTTCATACTGCTTGCCTTAAAAACTTTTATCTGCACCTTAAATCTTCACCACCCCAAGAATTTGAATTTCAACTGATTGATCGATTTCAGCGTGTGAAACCACTATTAAACCTGGTATTGAACGCTCAACAAGCTTCCTAAAATACAATCTTATAGCTGGGCTTGTCAAAACGATCGCTTGATAACCCATATTTGTGAGTTTTTCCAATTCAACATTCAACGATTGAATTAAGCGACGCATTGAATCTGGATCCATGCTGACAAATGAACCATGATCTGTTCGCTGAACACCTGCCGCGATTCGGTTTTCAAGTGTCGGATCAAGTGTAACACAAGGCAAAGTATTATCCTGAGTAACTTGTTGAGTAATTTGCCTTGCCATTGCGTGGCGAACATATTCCGTGAGAATTTCTGTATCTTTAGTTGCACGAGCGTAGTCTGCGAGAACTTCAAGTATAGTAGCCATATCTCTGATCGAAATTCTTTCACGCAGCAAATTTGCAAGTACTTTTTGAATTTCGCCAACGCCCATAAGTTCTGGTATAACTTCGTCGACAAGTGATTGATGTGTTTTGCTGATATTGTCAATGAGATTTTGCGTCTCTTGACGACCGAGAATTTCAGCGGCATGTGCTTTAATGACTTCAGTTAAATGCGTTGCAAGTACGGATACTGAGTCAACGACAGTATAACCATTCAATTCTGCTTGCTCTCTTTCGCTTTCAGGAATCCACAACGCCGGCAATCCAAAGGCAGGTTCAATCGTCTCAATTCCTGGAACTTCTTCAAAAACCGTGCCGGAATTCATTGCTAAAAAGTGGTCAAGTAGCAATTCACCACGTGCAATTTCCATACCTTTTAACTTAATTATATAAGCATTCGGCTTAATTTGAATGTTATCTCTAATTCTAATCGTCGGTACAACTAAACCTAATTCAAGAGCGCATTGCCTTCTAATCATAACAATTCTGTCAAGTAAATCGCCGCCTTGACCAGTATCAACGAGAGGAATTAAACTATAACCAATTTCCAATTCCATTGGGTCCACTTGCAAGAGCGAGACGATATTTTCAGGTCGAGTTGCTTCTGTCTTAGCTTGCACTTCTCTTTCTTCCTCAGTTGTTTCTGCACCTTCAAGGCTGGATTTTCTGAGGTTATAACCGATAAATCCACAGGCAGCAGCGAGGCAGAAAAATGGTATTCCCGGCAAACCTGGAACGATAGCAAGGAGTAACAACACTGAACTGACGATGAAGAAAATTCTTTCATTTCTAAAGAGTTGATCAATAAGATCGTGACCCAAATTGCCTTCAGAAGCTGCACGAGTAACTATGATACCGGTTGCAGTTGAAATTAAAAGCGCCGGAATTTGGCTGACTAGACCTTCACCAACAGTTAAAAGTGTATAAGTTTGAAGTGCGGTGAGAGCTTCCATATCTCTCTGAACCATACCAATAACAAAACCGCCGGCAATGTTAATCAGCATTATAACTATTGCAGCAATAGCATCGCCCTTAACGAATTTTGAAGCACCGTCCATAGCTCCAAAGAAGTCCGCCTCGCGTTGAATCTTTTCACGTCTAATTTTGGCTTCTGCGTCAGTAATTGAACCTTGATTAAGATCAGCATCAATCGCCATCTGTTTACCCGGCATTGCGTCCAACGTAAAACGTGCCGAGACCTCAGCGACACGCTCAGAACCTTTAGTTATAACGATAAAGTTGATTATAACGAGGATTATAAACATGATAAAACCGACGACAGGATTGCCGCCGACAACGAATTGACCAAAAGCTGTAATGACTTCACCGGCATAACCATTTACTAAAATCAGTCTTGTTGAAGAAATATTAAGTGCTAGTCGAAAAAGTGTAGTCACCAACAATAGCGATGGAAATACTGATAAATCCAGCGCTTCCTCATTATAAATAGTACTCATAATAACTACAAGTGCTATTGTAATATTAAGACATATCAAAAGATCGAGAAGCGGTGTCGGCACAGGTATGATCATCATAATGACAATCATAACGAGCGTAAATGCGATAATTACATCGCTATAACGCTTAATAAATGAACCTAGTGAAAAGTTGCCGATTACGCTACCTGGTGATACAGCCATTCTTTTCTCCTTTTTATTTTTATCATGTTGTTTTCTCAGTTCGCCTAACGACTGTTCGAGTCGTGCAAATACATCCTTACCCATAATCTTTAATTGTTACAATCCATAGTTCATATTTCACCTTATATTAATCAAGAACGTTGAATTATAATTTTTTAAAAATTCTTCATTCCTAATTTTAGTTAAATTAATTTAAGCTGCTGATTGTCTAGCTTGTTTTGGAATACGTTTTTTGAGTCGATATACATAAGCAAGCACTTCAGCCACAGCCTGGTACAATTCATGCGGTACGATGTCACCAACTTGGACCGAATCATAAAGAGCACGTGCAAGCGGTTTATTTTCAACAATAGTGATTTTATGTTCGCGTGCAATTTGTTTTATTCTTTCAGCCACCAAATCTTGACCTTTAGCTATTATAACTGGTGCCACCATGCCTTGTTTATACATGAGCGCGATAGCAAGGTGAGTAGGGTTTGTTATAATTACGTCCGCTTTTGGAACTTCTTGCATCATACGCATCATAGCCATTTGACGCTGTTTCTGACGAATCTTGCCTTTAATCTTTGGATCACCTTCCATTTGTTTGTGCTCGTCTTTTACTTCCTGTTTTGACATCTTTAAATCTTGAGTCAACTGCCATTGTTGATAAGCATAATCCAATACCGCCATAATCATAAATATCGCTATTACTTTAAATACCATAATAAATATGATTTTAGCTATTTCTTCCAGACTTTTTGCCAAATCCGTATACATCAAATATGGCATAAACGGCATTTGATCTTTAAGGTACATATACAAAAATGAACCTATAATTAATATTTTAAATATGGATTTAATCAACTCGACCAAAGAACGCTTCGAAAAAATTCTGCCAAAGCCGTTAATTGGATTCAATTTTTCAAGGTTAATTTCTAATCTTTGTGTACTAAAGACTAATCCAACTTGGAAAAGATTTATTGCCAATCCAATAATCAAAATGGAAATCATTATAGGAAATGAAGTCTTGGCAAGCAGAATCATTATTTCGATAAATAATTCTCGAATGGTTTCAATACTGGTACTTTCTGGAAGATTTGAGTATATGTAAACTGTAAATTCCGCTATATTTCCGTAAATATATTCCCATAAAATCCTTAATATGAAGAAACCCATCAAAAGGACAAAAGCAGTATTAAGTTCTTGACTTTTACCAACTTGACCTTTTTCTCTAGCATCTTTACGTCTTTTTTCGGTTGGTTCTTCGGTCTTATCATCATCAGCAAATCGCTGTAAGTCAAAATTAATTAATTTATCATAATATATTTTTTTAGTTGTTCCTATGCCAATGTAACTTAAAAAAACTTCGTTAATAATTTCAATAAAAGCGAATCTATGGAGCAAGAGTTTTAACTGCAAGAGATATATTTCCATACATTGCATCAAAAACCACATCCAGAAACATAATATAAAATGGCACTACAACTGACAGCATAAAAATACCAACAATTATATGCATAGGAATACCTACTACAAATATATTCATTTGTGGCATAGTACGAGCTAAAATTCCCATGCCAACGTTTACCATTAAAATTGCAAATGTAACCGGCATAGCAATTTTCATTCCGGTTGTAAAAATTCCTGAAGTAAAATCTACAAATAAATTTACAAATGTTTCATTCCATTGCATTGACCAAAGTGGAATTTCTCTAAAACTTTCGACAAGTGCTGCAATTATCATGTGATGGCCGTTAGTAATTAACAAAGTCATAACCGCTAAGTTATAAAGAAAACTTCCGATAAGCGGTATTTGCTGACCGGAAGTTGGATCCATGACGTTGACTATAGCAAAACCAACTTGCATATCCATAACCTTGCCAGCCAAGTTTATAGCCGCGAAGGATATAAAAGCAACTAAACCAATTATCCATCCAATAAATAATTCTTCTAATATCATACCGAGAAACATCAGCATTGTTGAAGGAAATTCAACATAAGTTGCAGCATCGACCAGCGGAAAAATTACAAGTGTGAACGAAACTGACGCCAATGCTCTAAACATTATAGGTATATTCATGCTGCCGAAAAAAGGCGATATTAAAAATATTCCTGAAGACCTCGTAAGTACAAGCAAAAATGCAGCAATAAAAATCAAACGTAGCTTTCACCTCTGCTGTACAACTTCGAAAATAAAATAATTGCCTTATTAAGTATGATATTAAATTTTATTTTTCAGCTTATCCTAAATGGAAGATTTACAAAAATTTCGGTTACAAATCCTACCATGATCCTGAGCATCCAAGGACCAAAAATCAAAATTGCAACAAATACGGCTATAATTTTAGGGATAAAAGCCAGCGTTTGTTCACTGATTGACGTTGTAGCTTGAAATACACTAACCATTAGACCTACTGTTAAACCGAGTCCAAGCATTGGCGCAGCGACAAGCATAACCGTCATTAATGCCTGTTGTGCCAACTGAATAACTAAATCACCGGACATTCACTGCACCACCATTATAATAGGAATGTAATCTAATAATTTTAAAAATGATTCATCTGAAAGTTAAAATCAAAGACCGAATTAATAAATGCCAACCGTCAACCATTACAAACAGCAGGATTTTAAACGGCATCGAGATCATAACCGGCGGCAACATCATCATACCCATTGACATGAGCGTACTTGCAACAATCATGTCAATAACTATAAACGGTACATAAATCATAAAGCCTAGTTGAAAACCGGTCTTTAATTCACTTATGACAAAAGCCGGAATTAATGTAAAGGTTGATACATCGTCTTGAGTTTCCGGTCTTTCTGCTTCAGATAAATTTACAAAAAGTGCTAAATCAGATTCTCGTGTTTGTCTGAACATAAATTCGCGCATAGGCTCAACAACATTCTGAATTGCTTCTTCCTGAGAAATTTGTCCAGCTAAATATGGTTGAATGCCTTGTTCATTTGCCTGACTCCAATACGGTGCCATGAGATAAAATGTCAAGAATAACGCTAAAGAAATCATAACTTGATTTGGCGGAACATTTTGAGTCGCTAAAGCATTACGCAAAAAACCTATAACTACAATGATTCTTATGAAAGAAGTCGTCATAATTAAAATTCCAGGTGCCAACGACATGAGCGTTAAAATGCCCAAGAGCTGCATTGTAGTTGATACGTCCTGCGGATTCTCTGAAGTGCCAATTCCTATATTAATGTTTGGAATTAATGGCGCGGCTTCTGCACTGCCTTGCATGACAAGCAAAAATATCACACCAAATAAGACTAATAAACTACGTCTCAATCGCTTGACACTCCTTAATTAATGTCGCTTTCGTGAAGTCAATTTCTGCACTATTGAAGATAAAGAACCAAGTTCATCTGAAAATAAGTCTGACGCGAAATCATTGGATTTACTCCGTAATCGCTCAATTTCCTCTGGATCTAAAATCTCTGACAACAGCGTTATAGATTGGTCGGTTACACCCAATAAAAATACTCTGTCAGCCATTTCAACTATGCAGACAGAGCGGTTAGGTCCGAGCGGCAAATTCTCCAAAACTCTGCCGCCGTGTCCGGAAATGCGAGCATTGAACCGTCCGCCCAAGAATTTTGCAGCTATGTAAGCCATTAAAAATACAATAGCAAACACAGCCAATAGACTCAAAACATACGCCGCAGTAGACCACCAAGAAACTCCGGTAGGTTGTGGCTCGACGTCCTCATAGCCTGCCAAATACCCACCGGCTGCTTCTACGGTTGTCAAATCCGCGTTTAACGAAAATATTACAGACAATAGAAACACGAGAATTAAATAAAATTTGTTTTTTCCAGTCATTAAATCATTAGCCAACAGCTTTACGTACAGCTTCAAGGACACGATCTGCCTGGAAAGGTTTAACAATGAAATCGCGTGCTCCTGCTTGAATTGCCTCAATAACCATTGCTTGCTGACCCATAGCGCTACACATAACAATTTTAGCATTTGGATCAATTTTTCTGATAGCTTTAACTGCAGAAATACCATCCATTTCCGGCATTGTTATATCCATTGTAGTAAGATCAGGTCTAAGCTCATTATATTTTTCAACAGCCTTCATACCATTTTCAGCTTCGCCTACAACCTCATATCCATTTTTGGACAAAATGTCCTTGACCATCATTCTCATAAATGCCGCATCATCAACGACCAAAACTCGTACTGCCATGTTTCATCTCTCCTCATTCTAATTTTTATCTGGCAATCTGTTGTTTCTTTTTGATTTGTAATGTCATTCAACATATTAGAAGTCTTTGAACGACACAACCATATTCTACATTTAGTATTAAATTTTGTCAATATCATTATAATTATATAATTATTGCAGTCTTGAGGCTCTTTCTGCCGGTGAAGCAATTTCAGTAATTCTGACACCAAAATTTTCATCAATGACGACAACTTCACCTTTTGCCAAAAAATGACCATTGACTTGAATTTCTACCGGCTCACCAGCAAGCTTATCAAGTTCAACGATTGAACCTGTTGACAATTCCAAAATTTCTTTAATAGATTTTTTAGTTCTTCCAAGTTCAACAGTAACTTGCAATGGAACATCAAGAATTAAGCCAATATTTGCTTCGTTTACTTGCACAGGCTCCATTGACAGTGGTGTAAATTGTGCCGGTGAAACTGGAACATTGTTTGCTACATGTGGCTGCATTGGCGGTCCTCCATATCCATAGCCAGGTGGTGGCGCCGCGTACTGTGGTGGTGGTCCATATTGTTGAGGCGGCGGTCCATATTGCGGCGGCGGTGCTGCGTACTGTTGTTGAGGTGGCGGAGCAGCTTGAGGTGGTGGTGGTGGCGGTGCCGCAGGTGTCATTTGAGGTGGTGGCGGTGGTTCAGGCGGCGGCGGAGTTTCAACTGCCGGAGCAGACTCACTTCCTCCACCAAGAAGACTCTCAACCATTTCCTTTGCTACATTAACTGGCAATATTTGCATAATTTCGCTGTCAATGAGACCATCAACTTCCATACGGAACGAAATTCTGACAATAGGATCACCGCTACCGGCAATCTCAGTTATCTTGTCTTCGCTGCCAAAGTCAACCAAACTCACTTTAGGTGGTGAAATATCAATTTTTTTATTGAACATCGTTGAAAGCGAAGTTGCAACAGTGCCCATCATCTGGTTCATGGATTCACCAACAGCACTCATTGAAATTTCACTAATTTCAGGATCAGGATTTGTGCCATCACCGCCCATCATTAAATCGGCGATAATTGCAGCATCTTGAGCTTGAATTGCAAGAACATTATTGCCATCAATACCTATTGTATAACCAACTTCTACAACGAGATAAGGCATTGGATAATGTTCTTTGATAATATTCATTGTTGCGACGGTAGTCGTCGGTGTATTAATTGAAACTTTATGTCCCAAAAGTACCGAAAGTGTAGTAGCCGCACTGCCCATTGAGATATTACCAATCTCGCCAAGGGCATCTTTTTCCATGTCGGACAGCACATTACTGAAATCCGGATCACCTGAAGCACCGGCGCCGTCCGCTCCATCTCCTGCAGCCGCTTCTGGAGAAGGCTCTGATCCTGTAGAGTTATCTCCATCTGCTGCACTGTCGCCCGAAGCTGCACCACTTAACAGTGCGTCAATCTCGGCCTGTGAGATCATATCGTCACTCATAAGTATAGTTTAGCGTGCGGCAACTCGCGATCACCGTCGTGAGAGGAGCACGCTCCCTCCTTTTTTACAAATTTAACACCAAAGGCGTCGTTGTCGATTTTTTGTAAAATATTAATCGTTTTCTTCCTCGTCTTCTTGCTCTTGTGTATCAATTACCCTAGTTATTTGAACAGCCATTTTTTTGCCGCTTGTACCTGGACGACAATAGAATTTTGGTTTTGTACCAACTCGACAAGGCAAATCATCTTTAACTCTCGTGTCTAATTGTAATACGTCGCCAAAACCCAAAGTCATAAATTCACGTATGGTAATATGTACGTCGCCAACTTCAACGACAAATGGTACTTTAGTTTTTTCGATTTTTTTCTGAATAAGTGCAACTTGATCTTCGCTTTCGTCTTTTGAAATTGTTGAAGCAACCCAAAACGTCGTTGTTAATTTCGACATGATTGGTTCTAAAACCAGATAAGGTATACAGATATTCATCATACCTTCAATTTCGCCGACTTTCATCTGTAAGGTTACGATAACAACCATGTCACTAGGCGGTACAATTTGTGTAAACTGTGGATTTGATTCTGTGGTTTCAAGTACAGGATGCATTATAGTGACGTTTGCCCATGCTTCTTTAAAATGAGTCATTGCGGTATTGACAAAACGACGCATAACGGCATCTTCAATTTCAGTTAAAACTCGCGTTCTCATTGTGGTATTGCCATCGCCACCAAAAACTCTGTCAATAAAAGCAAAAGCGATTTCTGTACCAACTTCCAAAATAATATTGCCCTTTAATGGCGGAACACCCAAAACGCTTATAACGCTTGGATTTGCCATTGATTGAACAAATTCTTGATAAGTGAGCTGTTCGACGGAAGCGACATCGACGTTGACTATAGTTCTTAAATGCGTAGAAAGATATGTATTTAAAAGCCTTGCGAAACTTTCATGTAACATATACAATGTGCGGATTTGATCTTTAGAAAATTTATCAGGACGCTTAAAGTCGTAAACTTTAATTTTGCGACCGCTTTCGTCACCTTTCATCTCATCCGCATTAACGCTGCCTTCATTAATACTTTGCAGCAGCTTATCTATCTCGGACTGAGACAGTACTTCATCCGGCAATACGCTTCCTCCTTTGTTAATTAAGAATTATGAATGCAGAATTAAAAATTAATAAATAATTCCAGCAAATAGCTAATTTTGAATTTCCTTAATTAAATTATTGCAGCAGGAAACTTGTTATATAAACATCATAAACTGAACCTGCTCCAAGTTCGGAGTTGAGCAAATCTTTGAGTTGTTTTTTGAGGTCATCTTGTTTTGTGGCATCAAAATCTTCAATTTTAGTTGAACGAAGGAACTGCATTGTAATATCTAAAATCTTTGTTTCGGCTTCAGGCTTCAAAGTGCCGGCTTCGGTAAGATTGTCTTTTTTGCCTGGATTCATTTCAAGAACAATACCCGTTTTAAGATATTTTCCGCCACGCGGACCACCAACATTTACTAAAATTCCTTCTTTTGGATCACCGAGTTTTATAAATACACCGGGATCACTATGTCTGCCACTGTTATCAGCAGATTCCGCTGCCACACTTTCTGCTGCCATTCTTGATACAAAATATGCTATTCCGCCGGCAAGCAGCAAGCCTACAAGCACAAGCACGGCAACCAAAACTATAGGTGATTTTTTCTTTGGCTCTGGAGCCGCCTCATCTTTCTCTTCTTCAGCCATATCTTAAATCCTCCAAATTAAAATTGCTTTAATGCACGACGATACTTCATAACTCGACGAACTATCTCATCCATTGACTCATCAACAATAAGTTTTCTGCCATTTGTAAGCGTTACTACTGTATCCGGCGTTTCTTCTATTGTTTCTATTATTTCGGCATTCAAGACAAATTCTCCTTTTTTTTGAGCTTCTGAATTGAACTTTGTCAATTTTATCATTTCTATTACCTCCTTCACATTACATATTAAATCTAATTTTTATTCTTTCGTCAAAAAAATAATTTTTCCTTTTATATTTTCGCAGTAAATCTTTTTTACGTCAAGTTTTTTTTCAAATAAAGTTATATAACGAGATAAAAATTTAGTCAAGAGAATTAAC
>CAJOHI010000042.1 GCA_905234365.1 uncultured Selenomonadaceae bacterium
AAAAGAAATTTCTTTTTCAGATTTTCCACAACCTGTCGAAATGATACAAATTATCATCAAAGAGACCGCCAAGAATCGACCAATTTTCATAAAATTTACGTCTCCTTCCTCTCAACAGCAACAAGTATTTCATTTAAAATTTCATGCTCAAAATTTGCCGCCGTTAAATCGGTAATTTCGGCTAATATCTTATCAGATTTTTCAGGTTCAATCAATAATGTCAAGACAACATTTTCAGCGTAGTCGATACCTTCAACAGTAATATTTTGCCGTCTTATCCAATTTTCAATACTGGCAAGGAGATTATAATTAATTTTTATAGCAATTTGCTGCATAGGTGTCATAGTGACGATTTTAGATGCCGTAAGACCGAGAGCCGCCGTGTGAGAATATGCTCGGATTAAGCCGCCTGCGCCGAGTTTAATTCCGCCAAAATAACGAGTAACAACAACAATGGTATTAACTAAATCATTTTTTTTGATAGTCTCAAGAATTGGATTGCCGGCAGTTCCACCTGGTTCGCCGTCATCGTTTGATTTTTGTTTACTGCCGTCAACGCCAAGTACCCAAGCCGAACAGTTATGAGTGGCGTCGAAGTATTTCTTCTTGAGCTGTTGAAGGAAAGTTTTAGCGGATTCCTCATCTTCAACCTGCTTGACATGAGCAATGAATTTAGATTTGTTAATCTCGTATTCTGCCTCAAAGACTTCATCAGCAGCGATAGTTTTGTACTTTTTTAAGGACATTATGACACCTCATCTTGAATTGTCGAGAAGGTAAATTATCGCGTTAATTGCAGCGACGGCAATAGGACTGCCGCCCTTAGTACCTTCAACGGTGATGAATGGAATTTGACTCTGTTCAGCAAGTGCCTTTTTAGAATCCGCAGCGCCAACAAATCCGACAGGTATGCCAATTATAACTGCAGGTTTAATGCTGTCTTCAATTACGAGGCGGAGCACTTCAAATAAGGCAGTTGGAGCGTTACCAATCGCAATTATTGAGTTGTTGAGGTCTTTGCCGAAAGTTCTCATCGCAGCCATTGAACGTGTAATGCCTTGATTTTCAGCAATTTTTTTGATATCTTCATCAGCAATTTTACAAAAGACGTTGCCGCCAAATTTTGAAAGAGTTCTTTTATTGATACCTGTCCGCACCATTTCAACGTCAGTGTAGATATTTGATCCGCTCTTAATAGCCGACTTTGCCGCCTCAATCGCATTTTTAGAGATTTTAATTATCGGTGCATAATCGACATCACCGGCAGCGTGAATCATGCGAGAATAAACCTTAACTTCTTCGACGGTAAGATTTAAATCCTTGAGATAAGGTTCAATTATTTGCATACTGCGATTTTCGATTTCTTCAGGTTTTTTTATAAAATCCATAATTGCACCTCTTTAGCCATTTGCAAATTTTTTGTAATAAAATACATATTGTTGAGCGATACCGGCGTTGCGTGCAATATCGGCAAAATAATTATGACCGTTGAAGTCCTCGTCAATAGCTCTTGCGATCCAAACATCAATAGGCACTCTGTCTACTCTGTGATAGGCAAAGAGAGCAACGCAATTTGCAACTTTATCGCCGACGCCGCGAATTTTTTTAAGTTCGTCAATTAAGTCGTCGTCTTTTTTAGTTTTGAGGTCGTCAAGGTCAATAATGCCTTCATAAATTTTTTCAATGGCGTCCCTTATATACTCAGCTCTATAGCCAAGTCCACAATTTGAAAGTGATAAAACAGATGATGACTGCATTTGTTCAAACGTTGGAAAAGTGTAAACGGTTTCGTAAATTGTGTTGATAGGTTTGCCAAATTTTTCAGCGATTCGCTCAACAGAAGACATGATTGACGGAATAGACTTGCGTTGTGAAATGATGAAACTAATTAACGTTTCAAAAAAGTCCTGCTTTAAAATTCTGATACCTTGACCGACATCGGAAACCTTTTTAAAATAATCATTAAGCTTAGAAATATTATTTCGAATACTTTTATAATCAGTTGCAATGTCGAAGTAATTTTCCCAAATGTTGTTCCATTGATAGTCGTCGCAGGAAACATCAAAAGTATTTTCATGGAGTTTTTTAATATAAATGACATTAGCACCGGTGATAAATCTGTAAATTCCATTTGAAATTTCTTTGGCTCGAAAGCATTGACCGCAATTTGCAATTTTTTGAAGATCGAAATCATCATTAATTGTAATTTTCATATTTAAACCTCGTTTCGTATAATTAGTTCAATAAAAAATTTACTTGCAATTTAATAAGATTCGCGTTATGATTGTAAAAACTTCAAGGGAGAGATAACTATGGCATTAATTAATCAAAAAACAGTTACGGCGAAAAAAGGCAAGGGAGAAATTATAATCTCTCATTTGTTGACGCCAGTCGAACTTTCAGATAAGTGTGCTATGTTTGCAAAAGTAACAATTCCGGTTGGCGCGTCGATTGGCGAGCATTTTCATAAAGGTAATACAGAAACTTATCACATTTTGCAAGGTGAAGCACTTTATAACGATAATGGCGTTGATAAAAAGATAGGCGTAGGCGCAACTACCTTTTGTCCAGATGGTGAAAAGCATGGCATTGAAAATATAGGAAACGAAGATTTAATTTTCATTGCGTTGATTATCAACAGTTAAAAATTTTATAATGCAGCGTATTTTTAATAGGCGTCGCCGTTTAAAATCTCGTTAATTTTAGACCAATCGAGTTTTGCGGCGGCGTCTTTTATTTTTTTATAGCGTTCAGCTTCACTTTCAGGCAGTCTGTATTCATCAAGAGATTGAAAAACAAACATCAATGAATCATAATCGAATGATGCCGCCATTTCTTTCATCGCCTCAAAAGCCTCAGCAAGTTCAGAATCATCAATCAATGGTTTATTTGAAGTATCGTTTTCTTCGACTTCGATTAAAGGTTTGAGCTTTTCGATATATGATCGGTAAAGTTCCAGCATAGATTTTGTATCTTGTTTAATTTCGTCAATGTAATTGGAATTACCGGCATCTTCGAGACGTTTTGCACGCTCTGAAAGTTCGGCAGCACCAATCACACGCGAAGAACTTTTCAAAGCATGAACTTTAGTCGTATAATTTTTCCAATCGGCGGAATTATAATAATTTTCAATTTCATCGGCGTTGTCGGATATTGAATTGGCATAGACCGTTAAAGCTGCAAGATAAGATTCAACATCGCCGCAATGCTCAATACCTTCCTTAACATCTAAAGTATTCACTTGCAAAAGCCATTCCGGCAAATTAATTTCCTCGTTTTGAGTTTCCGGCATTTCTTCGGATTCTTTTGTAATAATTACTTTATCTTTCGGCAGATATTTAATCAGCATGTTTTCAAGCTGCGTTGAATTAATCGGCTTTGTTATATAATCAATAAATCCGGCAACGAGATATTGTTCACGTGCTCCGCTGATTGCATTTGCTGTCAGTGAAATTACCGGCGTATCAGCATTAATATTAGTGTACATTTTTTGCATTTCGTGAAGTGTTTCAATTCCGTCCATTTTTGGCATTCTGTGGTCAAGGAAAATTAAATCGTACTTTTTCTGATTAATCATTTCCAGACATTCAAAACCGCTTTCTGCCGTATCAATTTTGATTTGCGTTTGCTTTAGAAGACCTTTAACCACTGTCAAATTCATTACGGTATCATCGACGACTAAAATTGTGGCATTTGGCGCCTTGAATTTTTCGTGATATTCCTTGTGATTCTTCAGCGAATTTCTAAATGCTTCATCAAAATCGCCAATTGGTTCACGGCTTATTATTTTTTGTTCAAGATTAAACCAAAACAGCGAACCTTCACCGTAAACGCTGTCAACTTCAAGTTTTGAACCCATTAAATGTAATAATTGCTGCGTAATGTTCATACCTAAACCGGTGCCTTCAATCGTCCTGTTGCGTTTTTCTTCGATTCGCTCAAAGGCTTTAAAAAGTTTCTCAATATCTTCTTCCTTGATTCCAATTCCGGTATCTTTTACGCTGACCATTAAAATTATCGCGTCGGTGCCTTTTTCCTTGTAGTCAACAGTCAAAGTAATGCTGCCTTTTTCGGTGTACTTAACAGCATTAGTTAAAATATTTGTAATGACCTGTTTAATTCTGATTTCATCGCCAAACAAAATACTTGGAATATTCGATTCAGCATTAATCACGAATTTTAAACCTTTTTTGTTGGCTCGCGTTTGAATCATGTTTACTAAATCGTTTAAAAGCGAGCTTAATTGATATTCGACCGGAATGATCTCCATTTTGCCGGCTTCAATCTTTGAAAAGTCCAAAATATCATTGACAATACCCAATAAACTGACGCCTGCATGTCGAAGATTTTCTGCGTATTCCAAAATATTTGACTCTTTAGATTCGCGCAGAATCATTTCGTCCATGCCTAAAATTGCATTAATCGGCGTACGAATTTCATGGCTCATATTTGACAAAAAGTCACTTTTCGTTTTGCTTGCTTGCAATGCCATTGCTCTTTCCTGTTGAAGTTCTTTATTTTCGACATTTTTGATAGAGTATCTTGCAAACATTATCAATATTAAACATAAAAGACCTACAACGCCAATCATAACGATATGAATATAATCAATACCGGCAGAAACCGCTTCCCTTTTAACGATACCAAAAATTGCAAAATCACTGTTAGAAAGAAGGTGACTAAATATCAAATAAGACACACCATCAAATTCAAATGATTTTACAACACGGTTGGTTTCCAAAGTTTCTTCCTTAATTGCTTCAGAATAAGCCTCAATAAAACCAGGTTTATAATAAAGATCATCATAAAATTTGCCTTCATTTTCGCCAAACGAAATTTCAGTCCATTCACCGGTTTTATAACCTAAAGTAACTCTGCCTTCGCCATCGTAACTCACTACGCTAAATAAATTTGGTATATCTCTGTCCGAATACTGTTGATAAAATAAACAAATTTCACCGTTGACTTCCATCGGCACAGCAAAAATTAAACCAGAACCTTTATGATAAATAATTACATCTTCACCGTTGAAAACTGCACGTAATTCATTAAATTCATGCTCCGGTAAATTTCGTGGACTGCCTTCAACCGGCTCGCCGTTTTCTCTTAAAATGCCGGTGTTATCGGTGCCTCTCTCAAAAGCGTTAATAGATGTATTTATCAAACCTTCAACACCGATTTGACCTCTTTCAACCATATTGGCGCCCAAGTGCATTTCGTAAATTTCTCGTTTAAATTCATGTTCAACCGAATGTGAAATGGTGTTGACATGTCGCGAAACATTCTCCTCAAGTGCAGCATTTAGCATATTTGTGATATAGCAATGTGCCGAATAGCCAATGCCGCAAAGAATTATCGAAAAGAATAGAAATTCAAATATAGCTCGCGCAGTAATTCCTCTAATAACATCAATATCTAAATCTGATTTTTTTGCTGAATCGGTAATGTCTTTTCTAAAACTCATATTTAACGCTCCAATTTTTAACAAATTCTCAACAATGTAATAATTTTAACAAATAACTTTGCTCCGCGCAATAAATTAAAAATTTTATTTGACGATTCCATTGAACATGAATAAAATATTGTCAAAAATAATTTTAGGAGTTGATTACTTGATAAGTTTAAAAGCGCATGTAAATAATATTGCACTTCACCATACGATTTTTGATTTACCTTTTGCATTTATGGCGGCAATTTTAGCATCGAATGGCTCACCGGACTTATGGACACTCTTTTTAATTGCGATTGCAGTAACAAGCGGACGAGCAGCAGCAATGGCAATTAACAATCTCGCGGATTTGAAATATGATAAAAAACAACCGCGAATGAAATATCGCGCAATGGTTAGAGGTTTAATTTCAAAATCAGAAGCGCTCGTATTTATAATTTTGTGTTTGATTGTAATGATTATAACTGTTGCTCAAATGCGTCCGATTTGTTTGAAATTGCTGCCGATTGCGGCGATACCGTTTATAATTTATCCATTCACAAAGAGATTTACCGGCTGGTGTCATTTGTGTTTAGGCATAGCTATTGCAATGGCTCCGGCAGGCGGCTGGGTTGCCGTTACAGGTGAAATTAATTTGCCAATGATAATTTTATGCACTGCCGTTGCTCTTTGGATTGGCGCATTTGATGCAATGTACGGCGCTCAAGATGAAAAATTTGACAAATCACAAAAGCTCCACTCACTCGCAACGGAATTTGGAGCAAGAGGAGCCTTTATAATCTCAGCAATTCTGCATGTTATTTGTATAATTTGTTTTATTGCTGTCGGCGTAATTATGAATCTTAACGGATTATATTTTACGGGCGTTGGAATTGCCGCCGGCACTTTAGTATATCAACATTTAATTGTCAGTCCGTATGATTTTAGCCGTGTAACTCAAGCGTATTTTATGCGTAACGGCATTGTATCAGTAGCAATTCTAATTTGTACTTGGCTGTCGTTTAATTGAACGCTTTATAAGTTATTGAAAAATTTTTGCAACAACTTAATGATTTTTTCTTGATTCATTTGCAAAATGATTCGTGCTTTTTGAGTATCTCTTGGCGCAATTCTATATGCAAGCGTTTCACCGTACGAAGGCGACACGATATCATTGACATCAACCGGCATTGTAATTTCCTCAGCAATAATCGCTGGATCAATTACGACTGCTGCCGCTAAGATGTCCCAGATTAACCTTGACTCTGCGCCTTCAAATATAGTATCGTCGGCTTTATTGACATCAATCATCTCTTTAAGGATTGGCGATTTAACATTTTTAGTAAATTCGTCAAAGTCTTCACGTGAAATTATTATTTTTTCACAGGCGTCAAGTGGTACAAAAATTTGTTCTTTGAATGATGAACGGACAACCGATTTTGCGGAAGTTGGATCAAACCAAATATTAAATTCCGCAGCCGGTGTTACATTTCCTCCTTGAAAGAATGAACCGCCCATGTAAACAATTTTTTTGACAAGTGGCACAATTTCCGGCGCTTTTTTAATCGCTGCAGCAAGATTTGTCTGCGGACCAATTTCAACTATAGTCACCTGATTTGGGTGATTTTTTATTGTTTTGATTATAAAGTCAACGGCACTTTCGTCGATTGGTTTAAACGTCGGTTCAGCATTGTAATTTTTTTGATAAACTGAAATCCAATCTGAAGGTTCTTCGTTAGCTGCCGCACCAATATGCATATCAAAACCACGACCATATTTGTCAAATTCTTTATCAAGATTTTTGAGGCGATTTTTGATTTTTGAAGGCGTCTTATCAAATGCAACCGGCACATCTTTAACGCCGATAGCTTCAAGCTGACGAATGGCACTTGCAGTACAATCTTCTGACCAATTATTACCGGCAACGATTGTAACACCTAAGAGATTAATTTTAGGCGAAGTTGCAAGCATCATCATTGCTACACCGTCATCAAACAAATCCACCATATCGGAATCCAATAAAACCAGTTCTCTGTCTTCAGCAAAAGTAGTTTTCGGACAAATCAAAAAAGCCGTAACAATTAAACTTAAAATCAATCGAATAATTTTAAATTTCAAATCCAACACCTCAATTTATAAAATATTTTTCATCAGCGTGAATCCGAAGTAAGCGGCAAGCAATCCAAATGCTACATTAGCTGCGACATTTGTCAAGGCGTAAAGTATTTCATGGCGTTCTATAAGAGTTAAAGTTTCCATACTGAACGAAGAAAATGTAGTGAAGCCGCCCAAAAATCCAACAGCTAATGCCAATCTGAACGGCTCTGCATTACTAAAAAATTTTTCAGCGATCAACGCTGTAATTAGACCCATGAAAAAACTGCCAATGATGTTTACTGTCAATGTTCCGAATGGAAAACTGACAGCCGTAACATTTTTGATAAATGTCGTAGTAATGTAACGTGCAACAGAACCTATTCCACCACCAACGAATACGAAAATTAAATTCATAATGCTACTCCAAAAATATAATAAAAATTAAGCAGCCTCTTTAATTTCACCGTCCGGCAATTCGTCAGGAATTTCAACTTCCTTGAGCAATTTAATTCTGCCGACTTCAATTCCACTCATTCCAACCTTATTGAGATAATCTGCCAAAACTTCTTCACAAGTGTCAAATTCGCCAATGATCTTTAAATCTTTGAGCATTTCATAGTCATCACCGCCGACAAATAGAAAATCATTTGACGCCATTTTATAAATTTTGTTTTCATCAAGTGCCTTGCCGTAGATTTTAATTTCACTGACTCTGCTTCCGGCAGGCTGTGTGGGATCAAAACTAAAAGTCATTCCACTGATGTCCAAAAATCCACCAAATGAGGCAGGATAAGCAAATACTGAATGCTCAAGCATTTCGTGAATAGTTTTGCCATTGATTTCAACCATTTGAACAGTATTGCCAAAAGGAAAGATTGACATAATATCGCCACGTGTCACATCACCGGCAGGTAAATCACTGCGTAAACCGCCGCCGTTTGTTACAGCAATATCAGCGCCGGTACGCCACCTGAGAGAATCAGCACAAAGATTGCCCAACTCCGATTCATGGCGGCGAACTAAAAGGCGAGTACTCGACAAACTTCTATCGCTCTTAGCTATAACTTCGTTGAATAATTTTTCGTTTCGTTCCTCAATATTCGTTAAAGTTTTATTGATTGAAAGATCAGGAACCGGTGCGATATTTTTAATTTCTTCAGCATTTAAAAGCGCTGCAGATTTAGATATAATCTTATGATTTTGAACATCAATTTTAACTTGACCTAATCTGTATTCATGCCAGCCGGTCTGTACGATAAGAGTATCGCCAACGCTTAAACCTTTAGGCAATACGGTGTGGCTGTGACCGTCAACAATTAAATCAATGCCAGGAGCTTCAGTTGCAATTCTCTCGCTTGTAAATTCTGAACTTGCGTCAAGACCCATGTGCATTACAGCAATTAAAATGTCACATTTTGACCGCAGTTTCTTAATCATTTTTTTTGATTGTTCGACTGGATTTAAAAATTCAATCTGCTCGGTGTTTTTTGGATTTGATTTGTAAGCAGTCTCCGGCGTTGTCAATCCAAATACGCCAACTTTAATTCCATTTGATAATTTGTAAATTTTGTAAGGCTTAAAGATATTTTTATTTGTACCGCGTTTTACAGTATTTGCACTAAGAACTGTAGCATTGAGCTGTTTTGCCAGTTTTTGAAGTTGTTCAGAGCCATAGTTATAATCATGATTGCCAGGAGCCATTGCATCGAGTGCAGATTCATTGAGCAACTCAATCATATTTTGACCGTGACTTATATTGATTCTCGGCATACCATGAAATGTATCGCCGGCATCAAGCCAAAGTGTATTAGGATTTTTCATTTTAGTAGCTTTAACCGCTGCGGAAATTTCTGCCAAACCGATTGATTGACCGTTGTCATCAACATTGCTAACACGTGAGTGCATGTCGTTTGTGTGAAAAATTATAACCTCTGTCGTGTCGTTTGCTGCCTCAGTTTTGGGCAATATCAAGAACACAAACAAAATAAGCGTTGCAAGCATAGTACTAAATAACCTTTTCAATTAAATCATCTCCCTATTATAAAATTAACTCATTGTGATAGTTAAACAATAAGAAACTTCAACAAGTATGTTATACTACAAGCGTTATCAAATTATAGATAAGACACAACCTTGTTAAAATTTGATAATAATTATACCACTCCTATACAATTTTTGAAAGATTTTATCACTTTTATTTTCATAATTTCCTTTGATTGCTTTTGATTTTCAACTTCTTCAAAAGTTCTTGGACTGCTGAAAATTACATTATTTTCGTGTTTTTTATTGTATCACATTTTTTAGAATTTATTTCCGTGCAATTAAATAAAAAACACTTGACATTTTTTTTATTTGACAGTATAATATCTTTCGTTCAGAAAAAATGAATGGAATAGGGGTATCGCCAAGTTGGTAAGGCACCAGATTCTGAATCTGGCATTCGTTGGTTCGAGTCCAGCTACCCCTGCCATTTTTTTGTTTAAATAATTATATCATGACTTTTTTCGACTACAGTTGGCTAAAATTTTCAGACTCAAAACCTACTAAACTCCTCAAAAGTCAAATTCTAAATAGATACCTTAAAAAATTATCATTATGTAATTAATAGATTTGCTCTGTAATGTTTCTGCATAACAGAGCTTTTTACTTGTAGATTATTACTTATTTCATAAGATATTTTCTGCGATATATTTCCGACAAAAATATTATTACTTTTACAGGATTTTTTATTTAATTTTAATCGGTAGAAGTATATGTTACGCAAGAACGTGGTGACTCATGAACTTTAATGGCTTTTAAATGTGCTTTTGATTTTGAAAAAACTTCTGATTCTTCCAATTCCCCAAAAATATATTTTGCAAGATTTTCCGCCGTAGGATTTTTTAATTTAAATGTTGGCAATTCGTTTAAATATCTATGATCTAATTTTTCAAGCACCGCATTAAGTTCAGCTTTCAAAATTTTGAAATCAATTAACATTCCAAGTTCATCAAGTTCACTGCCGCAAACGATCGCTTCAACTGTCCAATTATGCCCATGAAGACGTTGACATTTTCCTTTATAGCCATCAATTTGATGTGCCGCTTCAAATTCTGCTTTGACATTTAATTCGTACATAATTTTTATACCTCAAAAAATTTTAATAATTTATTTTAATTAGATTCATTGTAAGATTATAAAATTGTATAGAAAGCATAACCTTGTTAAAATTTAATAATAATTATACTACTTCTATCCGCACTTTTGAAGACTTTATCACTTTTATTTTTATCCTTGTAGAATGACTCTGAAAATTGATTTAATTTCATCAAATGCAACTACTCTAATCTTTTCTAAATTCACAATTCATTGAAAATCTCAATGAGTGAGTTATAGTTGACAGTTTTCTATCGAAGTTTGTAAATTCGGCAGAGCTAAGTTTTGTAAATATTCATGGGATTAATGGCGCTAAAAAAATCTTGACATACAAATTTTAAATGTTAGAATGAATCTGTACGGGTGAGCGGTTAGCAGTAAAGTCGTTCTGCCGTAAAAGTCCAAAGTCAAATTGTATGACTAATACTACAAATATGCGATGTTGCAATTTAACGATAAGGCTTTTGAGCTAACTGTTCTTTTTTGGTCTTGTAACGAGCGGTATCAGTACGAAAGACTGACTGAGCAAGTTGAGATTTAAGACGAAATTGCTCACGAATACAGCAGTAAAGCGACTTATTGAGTTGATTGGAGTTAAGAACAAAACCATTGTCAAAGATATATTGAGAGACGAAGTTGCAAGCAAGGCGATATTGCTCGGACATATACTTAAACTAGTGATCTATTCAGGATTGACTTAGAGTTTGAGTTTAATAAGTAACACGAATAAACCACTTCTAACATTTCAATACATTTAGTATATCGGATTGTCTGTTGATAGTAAAGGAGAAAGGAGAGAAAATGCGGCACTTCCTTCCTGACCTTAGAGGTCGAAGTATCCGTGTCGCGATTGTGATGAAAATTTCTGCAAAAGGTCGTTATGGTTTAGTTGCAATGACACATTTGGCACAAAATTTTAACTCAGGAACTCCAATAACAATAATCAGTATTTCAAATAAGTTGGGAATTTCAAAAATTTATCTAGAACAAGTTTTTGCTTTACTCAAACGTGCAAAATTGGTAACGTCAATCAAAGGATCACAAGGTGGTTATCAACTCATGCAAAAGCCGAGTGAAATAACAGTTTACGACATCTTATCAGCGATTGAGTTATCATTAATGGAACCGACAATTTCCGAATCAAGGTTTCCGGAACTTGACAAGGCGATTAATACTTGTGTTTATGAACCGCTCGACAAGAGAATTTTTGAGCTTTTAAAATCTGTCACTTTAGAAGATTTATTAAACGCTGTTCATAAAGAAATGGACACATCTAGCCTCATGTATTTTATTTGAAATAGCAATGATTACTAAAATATTTTTAGCCGTATTGATGAATTTATCGGCGGCAGGTTCAGGATTATTGCTAATGGCGGCTTCGGCATGGCTTATAACTTCAGCTTCATTTCATCCACCGTTGTCAACTTTAGCAGTAGGAATAACAATAGTCCGTGCTGCAGGATTATTTAGAGCGGTTTTCAGATACGCCGAAAGGTATTTGACGCATACAGTAATTTTCGCGAAACTGACTCAAATAAGATTGTGTTTATACGAAATTGCATTGACAAAATTTCCGCTGAAATCTGGTGCTACTGCTGAAGCTGAGTTATTACATGATTTGACTGTCAGCAGTGAAGAACGCAAAAATTTTTTTCCACGAGTAGTGCAACCAATTCTATCTGCAACAATTATAACCATAATAGTGACGGTTTATCTATTTGAAACGATTAATTTAATGGCTTTAATTTTGCCGCTGTCGATGATATTGACGGCGGTTATTTCTTATACTTTTATTCAAAAGTTAAAAATTAATGACACCGACTATCGTGAAATGTTGTTGGATTTTTACGAAGGACGCGACGAAATTTTTATTGCGAACTCTACGGAAATTGTGATAAAAAAACTTAATAAAGCGGCTCAAAATCTTCGGCAAAATGAACAAATCAGACGTAATAAAATTGCTGATACTGACAGAACTTGCAGTTTTATAAATGCTGCTGCGTTTGTATTTATTCTGGTTGAGTTGACGACAATGGTTGATATTATTAATTTAGCAGTATGGATTTTTATTTTATTGTTGGTCTTTGAAATGTTTACTGCTTTGCCTAATGCAATAAGAACCTTCGTTAATTTAAAATTCAAAATTGAAAATGCGGAATTAAATCCGCAAAATGAAATTTTAAATAAATCAAGCATCAATAATTATTCACTGCGAATTGAAAACTTGACTTTCGGCTATAATTCCAAAATGAAAGTTATTGACAATCTTAATCTGGAAATTGCTCATGGCGATAGAATTTCGATAGTTGGTGAAAGCGGCAGCGGCAAAACTACATTTTTATATTTACTGCTCAATCTTTGGGCGCCTGATTTTGGCAAAATTTCAATTAATGGCACTATTGCGGCTTCAACGACAAATAATTATATTTTTTCAACGTCGATTCGTGAAAATTTTTTACTAATGCACTCGAATATCACTCAAGAAGAAATTTTTAAAGCGCTGAAAATCTGTCAACTTGAAAATTTTGATATTGACGAGTATATTGGCGAAAATGGCGCAAAACTTTCTGGTGGTGAACGCTGCAGACTTCAAACGGCTTTAGCTTTGGCGGCAAATTCCGAAATTTTGATTCTTGATGAACCGACTGCAGGACTTGACAAAAAAACAGCTCAAAATTTGATTTTTGAAATTATAAATGACTCGAAAAAAAATAATCACACGTTGATAATCGTAACGCATGATTTTTATATTGCTCAAATGATGAATAAAATTTACAAATTACATGGCGGTTCACTTGAAAGGCAAAATTAAAAAAATTTAGTGCAGCAATAAGATTTTTGTGATACAATTTATAAAAAATTTATCACGCTTTTCGGAGGTGCGTTCAATGCAATATTTTAAATTAATATTTTCCTTAATGATGATCTTATTCGGTTTCATTGGCGCAGCCGGAGATGATTTTCCACGTCTCGGAATGACAGCATTAATTGGCGGTCTTGCACTTGGCGCTCATTCAATAATAAATTGGAAAAGAGACAAACGACCAACTTTATCGCTTAAAGATATTGACGAAGAAAAGGCGGCACTTTTAAGCGAAAATTTTGATAAGGCAGTAACGGATTATAGATATTTACAGTCAATGCAAGGTAAACTTGGCGACAAAGAAATAAACAGTCATTTAAGCCGTATGCAGCGGACAGCAAAAAATTTAATCTTGCACTTACAAAAAAATCCTGAAAGAATACCCACAGCGTTCAAATTCATTGATTATTATCAAGATAGAGCCGTTAAAATAGTGCAGCAATATCAAGATTTGGAAGAAACAGAATTATCAACTGATAAAGTACGTGACTTAAAAGAGCGCATGAAATCAGCTTTAGCATCACTTGACGAGGCATATGCCGAACAATTTGAGCATGTTTTAAACGATCAGATGTTATCAGTTGATGCCGAATTAAAAGTTATGGAACAGCAGTTGGATTCGGAAGGTATACGCCGACCATCAACGACGACCACGATTGATTTAGGCGAATTGGACACAGACGGGAATATAAATTACTCGCCTTTCAATAAGCAGCTTGGACGCAAACATAAACCAAAATTAAGCCGACCGGTGTCAAATTTGAACAATTTGTCAGTTATACCTGAAGGCAAAAAGGCAATGGTAATTCAGCGTAAAATAATTCAATCAGCACTGGCAATATTTTTCGGAGCATTAGGCGCTCACAAATTTTATCAAGGAAAAACATTATCCGGCTTCTTTCGCCTGTTTTTGACGATGAGTTTTGTTTTGCTTCCGATAATGTCGTTTATAGGCTTTTGCGAAGGTATTCGTTATTTATTTATGTCAGTTGATGATTTTTATTTACAATATGTAGATGACGGCGATGAAAATTAAACATTTATAAATAAATTGGAGGTATAATCACATGGCAGAAATAAGCCTTGAAGATTTAATGAAACATAAAGCGACACAATCTCAAGAAACAACAACGGCAGTAGTGGTGCCAGAACAGGAAATTGCAACCGTAACTCAACAGGTTGAAACGCTTTCACCGGAAGACAAACGTAAAGTCGAAGCAATTAAAAATGGCATTGATTTAATGGACACCACTACGCCGTTAAAATTTGGCGTTGAGGCTCAAAAGGAGATCGCACAGTTTTCAGATAGTATTTTATCAAAAGTTCGCACTAAGGATAGCGGACAAGTTGGAGAACTTTTAAACGATTTAGTCAGCAAAGTTCGTGGTTTTGATCCCGGCGAAAAGAAAAGTTTTTTAGAAAACATTCCATTCATCAGCGGACTTGTTAATAAAGCTCAAAGTATTAAAGACGGCTATGATAAATTATCTACGCAAGTTGAAGTTATCGAGCAAGGTCTTGAGCGTTCTAAAATGGAATTGCTCAAAGATGTCACTATGTTTGACACCTTGTACGAAAAGAATTTAAACTACTTCAAAAATCTGCAGCTCTACATTCGTGCCGGTGAAGAAAAATTGCAAGAAATGCGTGATGTTACCATGCCTAAATTGAAAGCACAGGCAGCGGCAGCAAATGACCCTATGGCAGTTCAAGTTGTCAGTGATTTTGAGCAAAGTGTTGACAGATTTGAAAAAAAGATTCATGATTTAAAACTCAGTAAAACTTTAGCAATACAGACAGCTCCGCAAATCAGATTGATTCAAAATAATGACAGAGTTTTAATTGACAGAGTGCAGTCAGCAATTTACCACACTATTCCGCTTTGGAAAAATCAGATGGTTATTGCGCTCGGTTTGAATAATCAACAGGCGACAATTAAGTTGCAGCGTGCTGTTACTGATACAACGAATGAACTTCTTAAACGCAATGCTGAAATGCTTAAACAAAATACTATTGAGACAGCAAAGGAAAACGAGCGCGGCATTGTCGATATTGACACCGTTAAAAAAGTTAATGAGGATTTAATTTCAACGATTGAGGAGACTGTACGCATTCAAGAAGAAGGCAGACGCAAGAGACAAGACGCCGAAAAAGAACTCATCGCCATTGAAGGACGCCTTAAAGATACACTGCTTAAAAATAGTGAAAGATTCAAGGCAGCAGATAAAAACTAATGCAGGTGAAATATGGGTACGGAAAATATTTTTGTAGATACTCATTGTCATCTTGATGATGAGCAGTTTGTCAATGATTTGGAAGACACTATAACTCGTGCTAAAATTGCCGGTGTCACTCGGATTATTAATTTTGGCGGTGATTTTAAAACTTCGTTTAATGCCGTCAACTTAACGAAACGTGAAGGACTTTTTGCCGGTGTTGGCATTCATCCTGAAGAAATTGACGATTTTTTGACAACTGAAAATGCCGAATATAAAATTGCTGAACTTGCAAAAAATGATAAAAAATTGGCTTGGATTATCATTGGGAAAAAGATTTGGAACGGCGAGAACTTCAGAAAAAAATTTTTATTGCTCAACTTGATATCGCTCGTCAACTTCACTTGCCGATTTGTATTCATGACAGAGAGGCACATGGCGACACATTGAAAATTATAAAATCTGAGGCTAAAGGTTTGCGAGGTGTGTTGCATTGCTTCAGCGGTTCTTTAGAAATGGCAAGAGAAATTTGGAAGTTAGGCTGGTTTGTTGGCGTCGATGGTCCATTAACTTTTAAAAATTCTGCTAAGTTGCCGGAAATTGTCAAAGCTGCACCACTCGATATGTTGCTGATTGAAACAGATGCACCTTATCTTGCGCCAACACCTTATCGCGGCAAAAGGAATGAACCGGCTTTTGTAGTTGAAGTCGCAAAAAAAATTGCTGAAGTTCGCGGTGATTCTTTGGAAAAAATTGCCGAGACCACAACGAAAAATGCTGAAAACTTGTATACCAGACTGCAATAAGAGGTTTAACAATCTTTGAAGTTAAAATTATCAAATTTGGAGGAAATTTTTTGAGCAGAAGTTTGGCGTTAATAACTGTTGCACTTGCCGGAATACTTTGGGCGTCCAGCGGTGTTGCAGTGCAAGACTTTTTCGCACACTCAACAAAATCAGCAATAGATTTAACAAATATCCGGTTGATTTTAGCCGGATTAATTTTATTATTGATTGCGTGGCGAAATGGCGGCTTGCAAAAAAGTTTATCAGTCTTAAAATTCAATCCCAAAATATCAATCGACTTAATAATTTACGGAATTTTTGGCATGGGATTAATCCAATTTTCATATTTTGAAGGAATTTCAATCGGCGGTGCAGCGGCAACAACAGTAATTCAATATTCATGTCCGGCGCTCGTAATAATTTGGAATTCAATGTATAATAAAAGACTGCCAAAGATCGGTGAATTATTAGCCGTAACCTTTGCAACAGTCGGCGTTATTTTACTTGTAACGGGCGGCAATTTTGATAAATTAATAGTGCCGCTTGCATGTATAATTTGGAGTTTAATCAGTGGTGTTTCTTTTGCATTTTCGTCAATATATCCGAAGCATTTACTGGCAGCGAAAATAGATCAATTTTTCTTGACAGGAATAGGAATGTTAATCGGCGGAATTTTATCATTTGCGATTGTTGACGAAATAAATTGGAGGCCATTTTTTGAAGTCGATGTAATTTTTGACTTCGTATGGATCATAATTTTTGGTACGGTAATTCCGTTTTTATCTTACAACCTAGGTCTAAAATATTTAACGCCTGAAGAAGCATCAGTAACGGCAGCAACTGAACCTCTTGCAAGCGTCATAATTTCATATTTTATATTCGGAACGGCATTCGGAATAATGGAATCAATCGGAATATTTTTAGTTATAATTGCAATTCTTTCTCCAACATTTTTTGACAAGCGAAAATAAACAAACATGTCAAAATTTATATCAATAATTTATGCCGAATTGCGATTCACCACGCACAACCTCAATATCCGTACTGTCGAATTGGCGAACTTTTGCGAAGCCGTTGCCTTTTTTGATACGTTCTTCAAGAGTTTCAATCTGCTCCGGTGTGCCTTGAATTTCCATTGTCACGGAACCGTCTGACTCATTCTTAACCCAGCCGGTAACGTGACATTTTTTCGCTTCCGTTTGAACAAAAAATCTAAAGCCAACGCCTTGCACTCGACCTTGAGCGCGTGCAGCTTTTCTAATTTTGCCTGTAATGTCCATACTATCAACACCTTCTACTGTATCATTTTTAGTAAACAAAGTACGCCAAATATTTTTTAAAATGCTAATCATAATAAATCACTTCTATTAAAAAGTTCTGATTAATGACCAAACTTGAGCCGGTCTTGATAATTTTATTTTAACTATTTGTTGAGCATGTGGTGCCGAATTAATTGCAACGCCGTCTTCGTCTGTAATTTCCGTTAATAATTGCGAAAAATTTTCATTTTGAGGCTGCAAAATTTCAATATGCTGCCCGATTTCTAATTTACCGCGCTGCTCAACCGTTGCGATATTATTTGTTAAGTCGAAATTCCTAACAATGCCCAAAAATGTCGCTGATTGTTTTGCTTTTGAGGTGTCATAAATTTCTGTGCCGCTCTCATCGTGAACAAAAAAGCCGGTTGTATAAGGTCTATGTGCCACCTTGTCAAGTTCGCTCAGCCATTCATCACGTATTTTAAAATCGCCGTTGAAATACGAATCAATCGCCTCACGATAAACCTTGACGACACCCGCAACATAATGGACACTTTTCATTCTGCCTTCAATTTTGAGACTGCTTATACCACTTTCAATTATTTTATCAAGACACGGCAGCAAACATAAATCCTTTGAGTTCATCACATAAGAGCCATTCTCATCTTCGGTGACTTCAAAATATTCACCTGGACGCTTTTCCTCAACTAAATTATATTTCCAGCGACAGGAATGAGTGCATTGTCCTTGATTGCCGTCACGTCCGGTTAAATAATGCGACAAATAACACCTGCCGGAATATGAAATACACATTGCACCATGAATAAACATTTCAAGTTCAATATTACAATGCTTTTTTATAGCAATAATTTCGGACTGTGACAATTCTCTTGCTAAGACAACACGACTTGCACCTAAATTTTGCCACACTTCAACCGTTTTGTAATTTGTTATATTAGCTTGTGTGCTGACGTGTAATTCCAATTTTGTCAAATCTTTAGCAAGGTTAAACACGCCTAAGTCAGAAATTAACACGGCATCGACACCAATAGTTTCAAGATATTTCAAATAATCCGGTAATTCCTCAATATCTTCGTTATGTGCAAAAATATTGACGGTGACGTAAATTTTGCGCTTCATAGAATGAGCAAATTCAACGCCATTTTTGAGGTCTTCATCGCTGAAATTGCCGCCAAAAGCACGCAAGCCAAATTTTTTTCCACCAACATAAACGGCATCAGCACCGTAAGTTAAAGCGACTTTCAATTTTTCCAAATTTCCTGCCGGTGCCAAAAGTTCAGGTTTTAACATAATTATTTCAATCCATTTAAAAATTCATTTTAGTAATATGAAACACCGATTTATATAGTCAAAAAATCAATACCTTTAACGATACTGATTAACAAGTGCAAGATGTTCATCATAATTGTAAGCATAATGATTATGTCCGCTGCGATCAGCAACGAAGAACAAATAATCTGTATCCGACGGATTTAATACAGCTTCAATCGCATCTAATCCAGGATTTGCTATTGCTCCCGGTGGCAATCCTTCATGCTGATAAGTGTTATACGGCGAATCAATCTGCGTATCCGATATCGAAACATCTTCCTTCGGTGCGTCCATGAGATATTGCAGAGATGCGTCCGTTTGAAGCGGCATGCCAACTTTTAAACGCTTAAAAAATACCTGCGCTACGATTGGTCTGTCCTCAGGATAACGTACTTCCTTTTCAACGATTGAAGCAAGCGTTATCAAATCATAAATTGACAAACCTTCTTCTGCGGCACGTGCTCTCATTCTTGAAGTTAATCTATAGTCAAAGTTTTCTGCCATCATGTTTAGTATATCTTCGACCTCAATATTATTTTCAACTTCGTAAGTATCAGGAAATAAAAAGCCCTCACAATAATAAAAAGTATTATTATGTCGCTCAATGTAGTCGTAAGGTGCATAACTTTCGGCTTTTTGGAGAAATTCGCTCTCGTCGACAAGACCAATGTCCGCTAAACGCCTTGCAATGTCCTTAACGGTGAAGCCTTCAGGAATTGTAAATTTGACAATTTCCGGCGCACCTGCAAGTAAATTTTGAAATACTTCATCATAAGTCATATTTGCAGTTAAATTATAAGAACCAATTTTTAATTTGTCTTCGTAGCCTTCCAACTTGGCTAAGATTCTAAATTTTAAACTGCTCTCAATTACGCCCTTCTGCTCAAGGACTCTTGCAATCTCACCGGCGTCCATTCCTTCTTTTATTTTGAAGTGTATTCGCTGTCCTTTTTGTGAAATTTGCGGCTTTTCATTTGAAGATGTCACAACCACCGCAATTATCATAAATATCAATGCAACAGCCATTACAACAATTTTTTTAAGCGTGAACCAATCGCCAAATTTGCCTGTTGTCTGTCCAAATTCTTCAGATAATGCTTGACTGTCAAATAACGGCAATTTAAATTCCTCCAAATATCTTTTTATATTATCAAAAAAAGATTCATTGTCTTGATTTGGAAATTTTAACTTCATTATTCCTGCGCCTATTCTTCTTTATCTGAGTCTTCATCTGCAAAGAAATCGTTATAAGCCTGCTTGACAATCTCAAATTCCTCATCAGTCGGCTCAATGTATTCTTCTTCGCCTTGTTCATTTGTAACAATCTTTGCAATTATAATATCATCTTCTTCACAGCCGCAATCGCAACCGTGCTCATGTCCTTCATACGGTAAAGCAACCAACAGAGCGAATTTTTTGTCATCAACCGGAATTATCATTTCTTCTTCGTAAAGAAAGACATTACCTTCTTCGTCCGTCATTTTAATTATAATATCTTCTTCCTCAGCGTCAATTTCGGTGTTTTCAAATTCTTCACTTTGAGTCTTTTTACTTTTCTTGTGATTAGCTGACATTATTAAAATTCTCCTCTCAATTTGAAACTGTCAAGAAAACCTTGCAGAATATGTACTGCTGCCATTTTGTCAATGACTTTCTTCCGTTTTTGACGACTGACATCAGCGGCAATTAACGATTTTGTTGCAGCAACGGTTGACAGTCTCTCGTCCCAAAATTTTACCTCTACATCAGGACGAAATTCTTTAATTTTCTCGGCAAAATTTCTCACGAGTTGGCAGCGCTCACCTTCGGTACCGTTCATATTTTTTGGCAGTCCGATAATTATTGTGCCGACTTCGTGATTGTTTATAAGTTCGCCGAGTGATTTTAGATCTTCCTTGATTGACTTCCTGCGTATCGTGCCAAGTCCTTGAGCTGTAAGGTAAAGTAAATCACTTAATGCAAGTCCTATTGTCCTATCGCCAACGTCTAATGCAAGACAACGCTTTACTTCTTGCATTCCAGATACGTCCTTACAAGTTCCTCAAGCAATTCATCACGCTCAACCTTGCGAATTTTGCTTCTTGCATCAAGGTGGCTTGTGATGTAAGCAGGATCGCCGGAAATCAAATAACCTACAAGTTGATGAACAGGATTATAGCCTTTTTCAATCATAGCCTGATAAGCATTGCGAATGACTTTTTCGGCACGATTTTCTTCAATGCCGACTTTAAACATCATGGTTTCGTCAGTTACCATTTAATCACCCCCGTAATTTAAGCATTACGAATTTTTTATAATGTACTCAGCAATTTGCAGAGCATTGAGTGCCGCACCTTTACGAATTTGATCTCCACAAACCCAGAAATTTAAGCCGTGCTCAATCGAATAATCCTTGCGAATACGTCCAACCTCAACATCATCTTTGCCGGAAGTATTGAGCGGCTGCGGATATATCATCTCGTCCGGGTTGTCGCAGATTTTAACGCCAGGAAATTTTTCAAGTGCTGCACGTGCCGCCTCAACGCTGACTTCATCGACAAACTCAACATTGACTGATTCGGCATGACTTCTATAGACCGGCACTCTGACTGTAGTCGCTGTGATTTTCATCTCGGAATCTTCCATAATCTTTTTAGTCTCGTCAATCATTTTCATTTCTTCTTTAGTATACAGGTTTTCCATGAAAACGTCAATTTGCGGCAAAAGATTAAATGCTATCTGATAATGTTTGTCGAGTGAGGCAACCGGCAATATATTAGCTTCAACGGTCTTATTGTTGACAATTTCATTAACTTGATTTTCAAGTTCCTGCATACCTTCACGACCTGCACCGCTGACTGCCTGATAAGTTGATACGACAACCCTTTTAATTTTAGCAATATCGTATAAAGGTTTAAGCGCCATTACCATGATTATGGTTGAGCAATTCGGATTAGCGATAATTCCCTTGTGTCTTGATATTGCCTGTGGATTAACTTCCGGCACGACAAGCGGAACATCAGGAACCATTCTAAAAGCGCTTGAATTGTCAATAACGATAGCGCCGGAATCTACAGCAGGTTGAGCAAAGACTTTAGATGCCGAACCGCCTGCAAACAACGCAATTTGCACATCTTTAAAAGAATCGTTAGTTGTTTCCTCAACGGTATATTCTTTGCCCATGAAATTAATTTTCTTCCCGGCTGAACGCTTTGACGCAAGCATTTTCAAATTAGCATAAGGAAAATTTCTTTCCTCAATGAGTTTTAAAAATTCCTGTCCGACTGCTCCGGTAACTCCAACGATTGCAATATTGTATTTCTTCATGAATCTTCCTCCAATATATCAATAAATTTTTACCGCTTCAGAAATATTTTCATCTTCAAAGAGCGGCTGTATATTATTAATTGCAACGACATTATTGCCGTCACGGAATACACATTTTATATTATCACTAAGTTTAACGCCTCAATTTGAATGTCATCTAAACCTCTGCCAATGTATTTGTTTCCTCATTTTTCAATTCTGACCTTTATATTAGAAGTTCCAACGATATTTTCTAAATCGTCAACATTGTCAATTCTGCCGAGTCTAGTATAACTATAATTCGTAGAAAAATTTTTATAAAAGAGCACAAAATAACTTGCGTTGAACAACATCAAATCGCCGTTATGAATTGTTCCAACATTTCTATCATTAGAAGGAAATTGCTCTGAGAATTTATAATATTTTTCGTTGCCGTTAAGTTCAGTCATCGTTATTTCAAGCGGCAGTCTTTTTACAAATTCGCGAGTACTTTCATTATCTTCTAATGTGGCATTGAAAGTTTTGCCATTAATAAAAATTTTCATGTTAAACCCCTTAGAATTAAAATCTTTATTCGCTGGACTTTCAACCGAATTTGTTTCACCGCATGCAGTAAAAATCATCAGCAAAAAAAGAAATATAAAAATTGAAAATTTTTTCATTAAATTTCTCCATCCACTAAAGATGAATGAACTTCTGTATCAGCATCAAATTCAACTTTTTTGATAAATTTTGCAGGAATGCCACCAACAACCGTATAAGGAGCAACATCTTTATTGACAACCGCACCAGCCGCTACAACTGACCATTCACCAATCGTTACACCTTGCAAGATCGTTGAATTTGAACCAATCCAAACGTGGTCACAAATTTTTATTGGTTTGTAATAAAGTTTTCGATTCATGCGCGGATCAAGATCATGAGTAGCAGTAGCAAGTACGACGTTGTGACCGATAAAAACTCCGTCACCTATTGAAATGCCGCCTTGATCCTGAAAATGGCAGTTAGAATTTATAAAAACATTCTTGCCGAAAGTAATATTTTTTCCGAAGTCAGCATAAAACGGCGGAAAAAGTCTAAACGTTGAATCAATTTGTTTATGAGTCAAACGAGACATAATTTCGACAATTTCTTCTGGTGAGTGATAAGCAGTATTTAATTCCATTTCGATTTTTCTGGATTCTTGACAGAGATCTCGAAAAAAATTCAAACGCTCAGGATTTTTCATAGCTGGGTGATTTTCATCTGCAAATGTAGCTAAAAGTTCTTCAAGTTTCAATTTTACTCCTCTCCTATCACTTCTGAAAAATTTTATTTAAAAAGACTCGATAATTTGGACACCTGCACTGGTTCCTATGCGTTCGGCACCGGCTTCAATCATTGCAAGCGCTGTTTTTAAATCACGAATGCCACCTGCTGCCTTAACTTTCACATCGTCACCAACAACAGCTTTCATCAACTTAACATCTTCAACAGTTGCGCCGCCGGTTCCAAAACCGGTTGAAGTCTTAATAAAATTCGGCTTAACCTCTTTGGCAATCTTCGCTACTTGCCGCTTTTCGTCGTCAGTTAAATAGCAATTCTCAAATATTACCTTGCTAATAACTTTATATAACCGACAATTTACAACGATCAATTCCATTTCCTGCTTAATATAATCAAGGTTGCCATTTTTAAGTTCAGAAATATTAATCACGTAGTCAATCTCATCAGCACCATTATTGATAGCGTCATTAACTTCAAAAAATTTGCTGCTGATATTCATCTGACCAAGTGGAAACGATATTGCCGCACCTACATGAACGCCGGAACCTTTCAAATAGTCAGTGCAGCGTTTAACTTGTGCAGAATTAACCGCCACCATTGCAAAATTATAAGTCTTAGCCTCGTCGCAAAGTTTTTTAATCGCGGCTTCATCAGCATAGGCTTTTAAATTTGTATGGTCAATCATCGCTGCTAACTTCTCTTTTGTAATATCCATGATACAAACCCCAATTAATCCAACAATTTATCAAGACCTACTGTTAACCCTTTGAGTTGATGAACTTTTTTGCAGGCAAGTAAAACTCCGGGCATAAACGAATCACGTCCGGTTGAATCATGGCGAATTGTTAAGGTCTGTCCTAAGCCTCCGAAAATAACTTCTTGATGTGCAACGTAGCCAGGCAGTCTGACACTGTGAATGCGTATTCCGTCGACGTTGCCGCCTCTAACATGTGAAATTTTTTCAACTTCATCTGGATGACCTTGTTGGTGACTTTCGCGGACTTCAGTAATCATTTTTGCCGTCAATTCCGCTGTACCGCTAGGTGCGTCAAGTTTTTTATCATGATGAAGCTCAATTATTTCAACGTCCGGCATATATTTAGCAATTTGTTTTGATACTAACATCATCAAGACTGCACCGATCGCAAAATTTGGAGCAATAAAAACCGGCGTATCGTTTTCTTCAGAAGTTTTACGAATTTCTTCTTTAGCTTCGTCGCTGAGTCCGGTAGTTCCAACAACAGGCGATACTTTATGTTTCAAAGCCGTAATGACATTATTAAAAACCACATTCGGTTGAGTAAAGTCAATCATAACTTCGGGTTTATGAGTTTCAAGTGCTTTTGATAAATCAGTTTCAATGATAATACCATTTTTTTTGTTACCGCTGATTTCGCCTGTATCTGCACCGCCAATTACATCAACTGCACCGACAAGCTCCAGTTCGTTATCATTTATAACGGCATTTAATACCGTTCTTCCCATTCTACCGTATGCTCCATTTACAAGAACTTTTATCAAATTTGTTGCCTCCATATCATTAAAATATAGTTATTTTATAATTTTATCTTAATGTATTCGTGACTGTCAAGGTTTTAATAAATTTTCACAAGCAAATTAACTCGTTTTGCGCTACTTCATTTGAAAATTAAAGGTAATGTGGCACCAATTAACACTAATATTAATTCGATAGAATCACTTACTCGAATCATTGATGACAAGATATTATTAAACAGCATATCAAAAGACAGAATATTTGAAAATGATTTTATCTTAATCACAGCAACCTCTATAGGTTGATGAGGACGTACGGCAAATTACCTACTTGAATTAAATCTTGCAATTAGATATAATTTAAATACTTGGTTAGGAATTTATTTAGATTAATTGAAAGGAATATGTAATTATGATTATTAAAAAAGCCACTTCCATTTGTATTGTGACTCTCCTTATTATGAATTTGCTTTTTAATTTTACGTCTAAATCTTCAGCAGCTAAACCGGATTCTGCTCCTGCAGTTGCCTATACAGCTCCAATTACTTTGTACTGGCTGGCAAAATCAGGAGTTCCTGAAGCTGTAGAGTACGTGAAA
>CAJOHI010000043.1 GCA_905234365.1 uncultured Selenomonadaceae bacterium
GTTAGGAGTGATAATGATGGCTGAAAGTATTAAAATTACAACGCCATTCACTGAGGAGGATTCCAGAAAACTCAAAGCCGGTGACAGTGTTCTGATAACCGGAACAATCATCAGTGCTCGTGATGCTGCCCATAAGGCTATGACTGAGGCACTTGCTCGCGGTGAAAAACTGCCGGTTGACTGGAATAATCAAATTGTTTACTATCTTGGACCTACACCTGCAAAACCCGGTGATCCAATCGGCTCCTGCGGTCCTACAACTTCAGGACGTATGGACGCTTATACACCGACGATGCTTGCTCAAGGTATCAAAGGAATGGTTGGCAAAGGTTCAAGAGCGCCGGAAGTCGTCGAAGCAATGAAAAAATACGGCGTTACTTATTTTGCTGCTGTAGGCGGCGCTGCTGCGTTAATTGCAAAATCCGTTAAAAGTTATACTGTGCTTGCATATCCCGAACTTGGACCGGAAGCAGTTGCAGCACTTGAAGTTGTTGATTTTCCGGCAATCGTCGTGATAGATTCTGAAGGCAATAACTTCTACGAAATTGGTCAAAAACCTTACAAAAACTTTGACATAAATAAGATTTAATTAAAAATTCGGAAATCGTGATTTGAAATGCGGAATAAAAATAACGATTTTTTAATCATTAATTCCGCATTTCGCATTCATAATTCCGTATTAAATAAGGAGGCTCGATATGTTTCACACGACTTTTTATGTGAGGAGACTGCATTCGCTTTGTGGTCTGTTTGTGCTCGGAATGGTTTTGTTCGAGCACATTTTCACAAATTCAATGGCAATCTTAGGTCCTGAAGCCCTTAACGGCGCACTGGAAATGATGGAACTCATTCCAAAACCTATCTTTATGGGTCTTGAGGTTGGCGGTATTGCTGTACCTCTGCTCTTTCATGCTCTTTATGGTATTTATATCGCTTGTCAAGCTAATAACAATCCGGGACGTTTCGGCTATATTCGTAACTGGAATTTTGCACTTCAACGCTGGACAGCCTGGTTTTTAGTACCATTCCTTATTTGGCATGTCGGTTATCTTCGTTTTTATACAAAAGGTGTAACCGGTACTCCAATTTCGTGGGAACTTCTTTATAATTATTTCCAAAATCCGTTAGTAGTTGTTTTATATGTTCTTGGAATGTTTGCAGCTATTTTCCATTTTAGCAATGGTATTACAACTTTCTGCATGACTTGGGGCATTACAAAAGGTCCGCGTTCTCAAAATGTCATCAGCGTTATCAGTATGTGCCTTTGTGCTGTACTTTGTCTGATAACATTGGTATTTATGGGCAGTTACCTCGTACGTTAATTTGTCGATTAGGAGATTTTTAACATGGCTAAAGATATGACGAAGAAAAAAATTATCATCGTCGGCGGAGGCATTTCAGGTCTTCTTGCGACGATTAAAGTTTGCGAACTTGGCGGCGAAGTTGACTTATTCAGCTATTGTCCGGTTAAGCGTTCGCATTCGCTTTGTGCTCAAGGCGGAATCAACGCCTGTATGGATACTAAGGGCGAACATGACAGCATTTACGAACACTTTGATGATACCGTTTACGGCGGTGACTTTCTTGCAGACCAACTCGCCGTTAAGGGTATGGTTGAGGCAGCTCCAAAATTAATTAAAATGTTTGACAGAATGGGTGTCCCGTTCACTCGTACTGCTGAAGGTACTTTAGACCTCAGAAACTTTGGTGGTCAAAAAAATAAGCGCACTTGTTTTGCAGGTTCAACTACCGGTCAGCAAATTCTCTACGCTCTCGACGAACAAGTTAGACGTTGGGAAGTTAAAGGCGCCGTCAAAAAATATGAGTTTTGGGAATTTGTTAAAATCATCAAAAATAAGGAAGGCATTTGTCGCGGTATTGTTGCTCAGTCAATGAACACTATGGAAATTAAAGCCTTCAAAGGTGATACTGTCATTCTTGCAACCGGCGGTCCTGGTCAAGTGTTTGGTCGCTGCACAGCTTCAACTATCTGCAACGGCTCTGCAGTCAGCGCTGTTTATCAACAAGGTGCTGAAATTGCAAATCCTGAATTTATCCAGATTCACCCGACAGCAATTCCAGGCTCTGATAAGAATCGCTTAATGTCCGAAGCATGTCGTGGCGAAGGTGGTCGCGTTTGGGTTTGGCGCAATAATCCTGAAACTGGTGAACGTGAGCGCTGGTACTTCCTCGAAGACATGTATCCTGCTTATGGCAATCTCGTTCCTCGTGACGTTGCTTCAAGAGCAATTTTTAAAGTTTGCGAACATATGAAACTTGGCATTGACGGTGAACATCGCGTATACCTTGACTTATCACATATTGACGGTGATTATCTCAAGCGCAAACTTGGCGGTATCCTTGAAATGTACAGTGAATTTGTCGGAAAAGATCCACGCGAAGTTCCTATGGAAATTTTCCCAAGTGTCCACTATTCAATGGGCGGCATTTGGGTTGACAGGCTCCACAATACTAATATTCCTGGTCTTATGGCATCTGGCGAATGTGATTATCAATATCATGGCGCTAACCGTCTCGGTGCTAATTCCTTGCTGAGTGCTGCATATTCCGGCACAGTATCCGGTCCGGAAGCTATGAAATGGGCAAAGACCGGCAATAAAGGTTCCGAACTTACTGACGCCGAAATGGAAGCAGCAAGACAGGAAGTTCAAAACGAATATGATAAAATCTTGCAAATGAATGGCTCTGAAAATGCACATAAACTTCATCACGAAATGGGCGACTTGATGTATAAATACGTTGCCATTGAGCGTGATAATAACGGTCTGGATCAAGGTTTAATCGAACTCAAAAAACTTCTCAAACGCTGGGACGATATTGGAATTACGGATAGAGGCAATGTCGCAAATCAAGAGGCAATGTTTGTTCGTCAACTTCGCAATATGATTCTCTATGCAATGGCAATTACCAAAGGTGCTAGAATGCGTGACGAATCTCGTGGTGCTCATGCTAAAATTGTCCTTGAAAACGGACAGCGTAAACATGACAAAGACGGCGAATTGGTCTTTATGGGTCGCGACGATGAAAGATTTATGAAAGTTACAATCGTCAATTACGATGAAAAGACGGAAGAACCTATTATCAGCTATCGTGATTTCGATCATTCGTTGATTAAGCCTCGTGCTCGTAACTACGCTGTTGCTAAAAAAGAGTAAATATAATTCATAATTCGTAATGCGAATCATTTTGAATTTTTTAAGCATTACGCATTAGATAGGAGAATTAACATGGCTGAAAAAAAAGTCAGGTTTGTCATTGAAAGGCAAGATTCAGCTAATGATAAACCTTATATACAGGAATTTGACGTTGACTATCGTCCGGGTTTAAATGTTGTTGCAGCACTAATGGAAATTCAAAAAAATCCTGTAACTGTTGACGGCAAAAGAGTGCCGCCGGTTGTTTGGGAATGTAACTGCCTTGAAAAAGTTTGCGGCGCCTGCATGATGGTTATTAATGGTAAAGCTAGACAGGCTTGCTGTGCTCTCGTTGATGAGATTGACCAACCGATCAAATTGCAACCGGCAAGAACATTTCCTGTCATTCGTGATTTGTTGATTGACAGAACGAGAATGTTTGAGGCTCTCAAGAAGATTCAAGGCTGGATTGAACTCGACGGTTCATTTGAATCAAAAGATGCGCCAATTCAAAATCCTTATACGGCACAAACAGCTTATGAAATTTCACACTGCATGACTTGTGGCTGTTGTCTTGAAGCTTGTCCAAATGTTGGTCCACAATCTGATTTCATTGGACCTGCACCGACTGTTCAAGCTTATCTATTCAATTTGCATCCACTCGGAAAATTTGATGCTCCGAAAAGACTTAATGCACTTATGGAAAAAGGCGGCATTACAAGTTGCGGCAATTCTCAAAACTGCGTTGAAGTCTGTCCAAAGTCAATTAAGCTCACAACTTATCTTGCACAACTTAATCGTGATGTAAACATTCAAGCATTGAAAAATATTTTTGATAACTAAATGTCAGATTAAATAAAAAAATTTAGCTTCTGAAGTTTTAAGGCTTTAGAGGCTATTTTTTTTATTGCATAAATTAAAAAATGTAGTACAATAATATTAATTGAATAAATTGTATTAATGGAGGCGATTAAATGGCAAACTACACGACAACAAATCCTGAATGGGCGGTACAAGGCAACTCAGCGGTTATGAGCGGAATTGAAGGTATTAAAGATACAACTGTTGGAAATATTAATCCTTACTTGAAAGTTAAACGCAGGACATCATTAACGGAAGATGAAATTGTCGAAGGCGTAATAAAAGGCGACAGAACAGTTTTATCAAGGGCGATAACTTTGATTGAAAGCAACAGTCCAAAACACTTTGCAAAAGCACAACGAGTGCTGCAAAGATTGTTACCAAGAACAGGAAATGCACTAAGAGTCGGCATTACAGGTGTGCCGGGTGCCGGAAAGTCAACAATTATTGAAGCATTTGGCAACATGCTTTGCGATGACGGTCATAAAGTTGCAGTATTGGCAGTTGATCCGACAAGTTCAATTACACGCGGCTCAATTTTAGGTGATAAAACACGAATGGGAACTTTGTCTCAACGTTCAGAGGCTTTTATTAGACCATCACCGGCAGGCGGCACCTTAGGCGGTGTTGCAAGAAAAAGCCGTGAAACAATGTTAATGTGTGAAGCGGCAGGCTATGATGTCATTTTGATTGAAACTGTCGGCGTCGGTCAATCTGAAACAATCGTAAGATCAATGGTTGATTTCTTTATGTTGGTTGTGCTGACAGGTGCCGGAGATGATTTGCAAGGTATTAAAAAAGGCATTATGGAACTTGCTGACGCAATAGTTATCAATAAGGCTGACGGTGATAATCTTGTTAAGGCAAAAGTGGCACGCGGCGAATATGAGCGAATGATAGAATTTATCAGGCCGGCGACTGAAGGCTGGCCAACACATGCTTATCTTTGTTCCGCTGTTGAAAAAACCGGATTGCCTGAACTTTGGAAAGTCATTCAAGTTTTTAAGGAATTGACGACAGCAAGCGGAGTATTTAAACGTCGCCGCGATAATCAGCTTTTGGACTGGATGAAGTCAATGATTGATGAACACTTGCACAATTTATTTTTTGATGATGCAGTGATTATGGGAAGAATGCCGGAAGTAAAATCGGCGGTATTAAATGGCACGATTTCGCCGACTCAAGGCGTTGCGGAACTTGTAAAAATCTTTGATATTAAACGTGCTTCCGAACGTCAAGTTGATTTATTTAGTAATAATTAAAGTAAAAAAAATATAAGGAGTATTTTTAAATTGAATCTCGATGGTTTTTCCATGCGGCCTTTAACGATTGAACTTTCAAATTCACTCGTTGGCGGCAGAATCGACAAAATAACTCAGCAGAGCAAAACTTCAATTTGTTTACAGATTAGGCAGCCTGGTGAGAATTTTTTATTACAAGTTTCCGTAAATCCACAAAATCCGTCAGCTCAATTAATAAAAAATTCGATTGAAAATTTACCGGAACCACCGACATTTTGTATGGTACTGCGAAAAAATTTAGAGGCAGGAAGAATTGCTAATATCAGACAATACGAAGTTGACCGAGTAATTTTAATTGATGTTGACACTCTAAACAGCGGTAAAATTGAGACTTTGACATTGATAGTTGAACTTGTTGGAAAATACAGCAACATAATTTTAACTTCGGACGGCATTATAATTGACGCTCTCAAAAAGATTGGCACAAATAACAGCCGCGTTCGTACGGTTCTGCCGAATCAAAATTATCAACTGCCGCCGCCTCAAGATAAATTGGATTTATTTAAAACACCGATTGAAGACGTTATCAACCGCATTAAATCTGATGATAGCTTGCGAATTGATAAAGCTGTAATGAATGTTTGTCAAGGTTTTGGACCTGTTACGGTCAAAGAAGTGATTTTTAATGCAGGTTTATCTAATGATGTTAAAATTTCTGAACTCGATGCGGCGGATTTTGATTCATTAAAAACAGCGTTAATTGATGTCATCACGGCTTGTAAATCTCCAACACCTTGTATGATTGTTTCAGATGACAAAAAAGTTTTGGCTATATCGTCATTTAAACTTAACATGCCTCTAGCCGGAAATTTGCAGACGTTTAATACGATTTCTGAAATGCTCGAAGCTGCAAATAATTTGATTGGATCATATGTTCCACCGGATAAAGAAATTTTTGAGCGACTTGTCAGAAATGAACTCAAACGCGCCAAAAATAAAATTTCCGTCCTTGAAAAAGAACTTGACCAAGCTGAAAATGCTGATGATTGGCGTATTCTTGCCGATAATTTGCTGACTTATCAATACAATTTAAAAGACCATGCAGATGACGAAATTAATGTAATTAATATTTACAGCGAAACCGGCGAATCAATTAAAATTCCACTTGACAAAAAAATTACAATTACCGCAAATGTGCAGGCTTTTTACAAGAAATATGACAAACTCAAACGCAGTTCCGAATATATCAACGAACAAATTGCGCTCTGTCATGAAGAAATAAATTATCTTGAATCTATTGAGCACTCACTGACTGCCTCAACGACACTCGCAGAAATTGACGAGATTAAATCCGAACTTATTGCCGGACGATACCTCAAGGAAAGCCGAAAAAAATCTGCCAGCAGCAAAAAGGCTAAACCTTTTGTCTTCCACACAGCAGACGGCACCGAAATAATAGTTGGCAAAAATAATTATCAGAATGACAAGATTCGCCAAAGTGCTGATCCTAATGATATTTGGCTGCACACAAAAGACATTCCTGGTTCACATGTAATTTTAAAAACCGGCGGCATTGAACCTAATGAGGAAACTTTATTGACGGCAGCTAAAATTGCAGCGTATTTCTCACAATACAAAGATTCTTCAAATGTGCCTGTCGATTATACTGCCTGCAAATTTGTCAAAAAGCCTTCCGGTTCAAAACCTGGATTTGTTATATTTTTCAATCAGCATACAATCTACGTTACACCGGATAAAGAATCATTATCAAAAATTTTAGTTCAATCTCAATCCGACGAATAAACTTGAGCAATAAAAAAACCTTCTACAGCAGAATAATTAAAGCTGCTCAGAAGGTTTTTTTATATTTCCTAAAAATTAAAATTACTTAATGAACTTGTAAAATTTTTTCTTGCCAATTTTAATTATAATTCCGCGTTCCAAGTCGTATGATGAGATGCGATAATCGGGATCAGAAATTTTTCTATCGTTAATTGAAATACCGCTTTGTTTTATAAGCCGACGACCTTCGGATTTCGATTCAATCGCATTATTGTCAACTAAAATGTCAACGAGTCTTTTGCCTGCAGCGTCACCTATGCGAATTGGTCTAAGTTCCTCAGTTGAGCCGGAGAACAGAGACTTAGCCTTATCCCTTGCCGATTCCGCTGCGTCATTGCCATGAACGAGTTTTGTAACTTCATAAGCAAGAATTTCCTTAGCTTCGTTGATTTTTTCGTCTTTGAGTTCACTAAGGCGATTAACCTCGTCCATAGGCAGAAAAGTCAGCAGAGAAAGGCAAGTTTTAACGTCCGCATCGTCAACATTGCGCCAATATTGATAAAAATCATACGGCGTTACTTTTTCAGAATCCAGCCAAAGCGCACCGCCGGCAGTCTTTCCCATTTTAGAGCCGTCGCTTTTTGTCAACAGCTTATTTGTCAAACCAAAAACAGCCTTACCGGTTTTTCGACGAGTCAGCTCAACACCTGCTATAATATTTGACCATTGGTCGTCACCGCCCATTTGTAAAACACAGTCATAATCTGCATTAAGTTTATAAAAATCATACGCCTGCATAACCATGTAATTAAATTCAAGGAAAGTTAAACCTTTTTCCCAACGCTGTTTGTAACATTCAGCGGCAAGCATTCTATTAACTGTGAAATGTGCACCAACTTCACGCAACAGCTCAATATAACCGAGTTTTCTAAGCCAATCGCCGTTATTAATCAGCAGTGCCTTATTATCACTGAAGTCAATAAACCTTTCCATTTGTTTCTTAAAGCAGTTGCAGTTATGCTCAATTACTTCATCGGTCATAACCTGCCTTAAATCACTACGACCAGACGGATCGCCAACGGTTCCTGTGCCGCCGCCAACTAAGCAAATTGGTCTGTGCCCAAATTTCTGCATCCAGCTCATCGCCATAAGTGCAATAAAATGTCCGGCATGAAGACTGTCCGCCGTTGGATCGAATCCAATATAAAAAGTTACTTTCTTATTGCCGAGAAGTTCTCTGACTTCTTCTTCATGCGTGCATTGTGCAAAAAATCCGCGTTCTTTCAATACATCAAAAACGTTATCTGCCAACAAACTCTCTCCTCTACTTCAAATTAATTTTTATGATTAGCAATTATAAACCATTATCAGTTTCTGTGCAATAAAAAAATAGTCTCATTCGATTGAATACAAATGAAACTGCTTCAAAAAATTTATCGTCTACGAAGTGACTTTGGCTTATTAAAAATTTCAGAAAGTATCATGGCATTTAAGGCGTCAGCTTCAGTAAAGTTTAGATTTAAATTTATGTTTGAGTCGAATTTTGATTGTCTTTGTGCTAATGGTTTTTGCGGTTCAATCGTTTTATTTTTTGTTTGATTCAATAGCGATTGTCTAAACAATTCTTGTCGCTGTCGAAAAATTTGTTCAGTGGTTTTGATTTCTGCGCTTTGCAAGACTTCTTCCGTAGGTATTGGATCTCTTTGTAAATTTGGATCATTTGCCAAAGTTGGAATTTCAAACGTTGCTGACTCGCTGTTTTGCTGTTGTCTGTCTAAATCTGAATCAATCGTTGGCGGTACTTGCCTTTTCTTGACTAAGCCTTCAAGAATTACAAAGGCAAACCAAATAAAAAATATTATCGAAAAAAAATCGTCCATAAGACTCACCACCTGTTATAACAAATGATATTGAGGTACAATGTCCTCATAAGTACCATTCGGCATGCGAAAACCGCCAGGAATAATTCCAAGTTCTTTAAAGCCTAAGCGTTGATATAAATGACGTGCATGAATATTTGTTGCAACTACGGCGTTAAATTGAAGGATTCTAAATCCAAGTTCTTTGCCTTTAGCAAGACAGTCAAGCACTAATTTTTCGCCGATATGTTTACCTCTAATGCTGCTTTTGACGGCATAACTTGCGTTGCAAATGTGTCCGCAGCGTCCGACATTATTCGGGTGCAAAATGTATAATCCGACAATTTCTCCAGTTTCATCATCAAAAGCCAAACCTGTGTAAGATTGTGACTTAAAAAACTCATCGCCGTTTGATTCGTTCAAAGGTTCTTCTTGTGGAAAGGCAATTCCCTCGTCAACAATTTCATTCCAAATTGAAATTGCTGCTGCAATATATTGCCTGTCATAAGATTTAATAACTATTGACATAAAAAAACACCTCAATTAACATACTCAAAAATATCATCTAATTTTACATATAAATCGTCATAGATTGAAACTTTTATTTCATGTTTAACGGCAGCTTTTTGATCTTCCGTCAATTTTTTCCATTCAAAGTCACGATAAACCGAATAAACATCATCAAGGACAAACTTATTATCTCTAAGAATATAAACATCAACGCTTTTATCTTGAGGACTGACAATCCAATATTCCTTGACGCCATATTCTTCGTACTTGGAAAATTTTTCAATTTTGTCTCTGCGAGCTGTCGAAGGCGAAAGAATTTCAACAACTAGGTCAGGTGTTCCGTGTATGCCATCGTCCTCAATAATTTCAGGATTGCAGACAATAATAACGTCCGGTACAAAATTATCTTTATCGCTAAAAAAAACATCAGTCTCGTTAAATGGCACACAACATTTACCTTTAAGATAATTTTTGAAAGCAGTAAAAATATTTCCTTCAATCTTCATGTGATTTGTATTTGGACGAGACATCATATAAACAACGCCGTTGATAATCTCAATAGTTTCATTATCCTTATAATTATAATTATAAGCAAGAGCACTCATTAAAAATTTCCCCTTGATAATTGTTTTATTTTATTATACAACTTTACTATAAAATTTAGCAATAAGATTTTTTGCCATTATTTAACTTTAGATTGTCAATATTTTTACTTCATGGTAAAATATTAATTGTAGAATTTTTTGAATATTTTTAGTGAAAGGTTGATGTATTTTGAAATTGAAACGTTTTGTTAAGGTAAGCATTTTAAGTTTTGCATTTACTGTAGCCGCAATGCCGGAACTTCCTGCAGATTATTCGACGGCACAGGCAGCGTCAATTAAAGATGTAATAATGGACGTTCTTTCTGATGATTCCGCAAAAGCAGAAATTTACTTTGAAGATGGTCAGAGATTTTTTCAGCAGCGTTATTATCAGCAAGCGTTAGAGGCATATAACAATGCTATAAATCTAAATTCAAAAAATGCACAGATGTATGCCGCAAGAGGCAATCTTTATTACAATTTAGGCAATGAAATTTCAAACAGCGAGATAGAAGGTAATTTATCCTCAGACGCACGAGCAAATTTTATTAAAAGTGTTGATGATTATACGGCGGCAATTAAACTCAGCTCAAGAACTATGAATTACTATCAGGCACGCGGTATTTCTTACAGCGCACTCGGTGAATTTAACAAGGCACTTGAAGATTTTGAAGTTGTAATTAAAGCTCGTCCAAATGACTACACTATTTATGACAGACGTGCCCAAACTTATATTATGTCCGGAAAATATGATTTAGCATTAGCTGATTTGTATCATGCAAAGGAGTTAAATCCGAAAGATGACGTTTTTAATCCGTATTATCGCGGTATAATTTTTAGTCGTCAAGGCAATTTTGATGATGCGCTGAAAATTTTTGACGACTTGACGAATCAAAATTCTTGGTTTGCTCTTGCCTGGCTGCAAAAAGGCATAATTTACGAAAAGCAGCAAAAGCCTTATGACGCGATTAATGCCTATGGACAATTTCAGAAATGTGACAGAGAACATAACCAGGCTATTCAAAATTTCGTAAATGAGCGCTTAAAAGTACTTTCAGATCCAAAAAATAATTAAGTTGTTCAGTCAAATGAAAAATTTTACTCCAGCGATAAAGGGAGTATTTTTTTTTAAAATTCTTTGCATTGGAGATATCTCCAAGTGATATAATAAGTTCATGTGTATTATCAATTTTGGAGGTTTTGCTATGAATTACAGAACACTTGGAAATACTGGTCTTAAAGTAAGTGAAATTGGCATGGGCTGCGAAGGTTTCAGTGAAGAAAATTTCACAATGTGCAAACAACTTTTTGATATTGCCGAATCTGCAGGCGTAAATTATTTTGATCTTTATGCTTCAAATCCGGCGGTGAGAAGTGCTGTTGGCGAAGCAATGAAGGGTCGCCGTGAAAAATTTATCGCTCAATCGCATATTGGATCAATTTGGGAAAATGGACAATACAAACGCACTCGCAAAATTGCTGAAGTCAAAGCCGGTTTTGAGGAATCATTAAAACTTTTGAAGACAGATTATATTGATATTGGCATGATTCACTATTGCGATGATTTAAAAGACTGGTCCACAATCGTCAACGGCGGCACTTTGGAATATGCGCGACAGTTGAAAGCGGAAGGTAAAATCAGATTTATAGGCATGAGCAGTCATAATCCTATTGTTGCACTTGAGGCAGTCGAAAGCGGCGCCATTGAGGTTTTGATGTTTAGTGTCAATCCTTGTTACGATTTACAACCTGCTTCCGAAGATGTTGAGCAACTTTGGGCACCGGAAAATTACGAAGGTCAACTGACAAATATGGATTCTGACAGGCAGCGGCTTTACGAAACTTGTCAAAGGTTAGGCGTTGGAATTACTGTTATGAAATGTTTCGGCGGCGGTGATTTGCTTGACGCCAAATTGTCGCCTGCCGGTGTTGCGTTGACGGTCTATCAGTGTATTCACTACGCTTTAAGTCGTCCTGCAGTCGCCGTAGTCTTAGCCGGTGCTCACAGCGTCGAGCAATTTAAAAAGTCGATAGCCTATGAGGAAGCGACCGACGAAGAAAAAGATTATGCCGCTGCCTTTGCTTCATTTCCAAGAATTAATTGGAGCGGTCACTGCATGTATTGTTCACATTGTGCACCATGTGTCAAGAAGATTGATATAGCAACTGTAACTAAATTTTTAAACTTGACTATTGCACAAAAAACTGTACCTGAAACTGTTCGCGAACATTACAAAGTTTTAGAACATCATGCCAGTGAATGTATCCAATGTGGCGTTTGTGAAACTCGCTGTCCATTTGGCGTTGAAATTCGTCAAAACATGAAAAAAGCTCAAGAAGTTTTCGGATATTAATATTTGATTTAACATAATAAAAAGACCTTCTGTCGTAGTAATACAAAACTACTTCAGAAGGTTTTTTAATAATTAAATATTAATTTTTATTGCGAAAATTTATTTCAAGATTCAATTAAAGTCCTTTTGATTTTTTGAGTTCTTGAAGTTTAGGACCCATAATGCGCTTGTAAGCCTCAACGCCAGGTTGATTGAACGCATCAACGTTGGAAAGTTCGCCTTCATATGCAACGGACATTGCAAGCATGTAAAGCAGTTCGCCAAGATGATATTCGTTAAGTTCCGGTAGCGTGAAGCAAGCATTAAAGCGATTATCAGATTTAAGCGCATCAGCATTAGATTGACGTGCAACCTCAAGTGCCTCACTCATCGTTACACCGGAAATATCAGCAAGTTTTTGAGCATTCGGGAAAATATTAGGAATGACATAATCATTATCCCATTTAGCAACTTTGATGAATTGAACAACTTTATCAAGTGTGCCTTCCTGATGTTGCTGCGTTTGAGAGTGCATGTCAGTTGTACCGACTGCAACCAAAGGCGTACGGCCATAATTGACAACTTTGCCTTCTTTGTCGAATTTCTTGCCGAGTGATTCAGCGAGAAGTTGGATATACCATTCGGAAACGCTCTTGAGATAATCTCCGTAAGGCATCATGACTTCAATATTACGACCATGCTTTTCAGCGGCGGCAAATTTTAATGCAGCGTTGAGCATTGCAGGATTTTGCCACATATTATCATTCTGGCAAGCCTCATCCATATGGCGTGCACCTTCAAGGAATTTTTCAATGTCCATACCAATAACTGCTGCCGTTGACAAACCGACTTCGCAGAAAATAGTAAAACGTCCGCCAACGCCGTCTGGTACTGCGAAAGTTTCCCAGTTGTTTTCGACTGCGAGTTGTTTAAGTAGCGTCTTCTTTTCCATATTAGGATCGGTTACTGCAACAATCTCAATTTCAATGTTGTCAACTTTCTTGAGAGCGTCGTACATTACCATAAAGTTGCTCATTGTGTCAAGAGTGCCGCCACTCTTTGAAATGACAATCAGCATAACCTTATATTTACGGCTTTCATGCGTCTTGACAATTTCAGCCTGTGCTTTGAGATAATTAATTATGTCACCGGTACGGCGCGTGTCGATATTTTGTCCGCTGAAAAAGACTTTAGGCAAGCCGTTGCGCTGTTCTTTCGTCCAAGTGTTCCAAAATTCACCGCAAAAGACATCAAACAAGACCTTATTGCCGAGAAATGAACCGCCAATGCCGAGAGATACAACAGCATCAACGTTATTGCGAATGCGCTCAGTGAATTCGTGAAGTCTCTTAATGCTTGCCGGTGAGTTGAGATTCAATTTGCCATTTTCTTCGGTGATGTAAGGCAGTTTTGAAAAGTAAACTTTTTCAGGATTGCCGTCTTTGGAAAGATGAGCCTTGATAAAGCCTTCTTTACGCATAACTTTCATAGCCTCATGAGCTTTTTGCAAAGCGTCTTTGTAGCTGTCAAGATCAGCTTGAGTAACTTTACCTTCGCCAAAGAGGTTGTCGTAGTCGAACGAGAAACCGGATAACAATGTCAATGCCATACTTAAATCACACTCCAAACGATTAAATTAAATTAACAAATCTATAGATAAATTATTATTTTGATTGTCTTCTTTAGTTGAAAGTTCATTCATGCGACTTTGTGCACGTTCTATCATGTTTTTTACTTTCTTAACTTCAGCTTCATCGCACATATTATTTTGAAGTCCTGCTTCGCAATCTTCAAGATCATCTTGTAGAATTTTAAGCAACTTACGAATATCGCCAACAGACTTTGCTGCAGCGAGTTGGGCAGCGCGTTTTGACTCATTGAATGTAACAGTAGCCTTTATTGACGTTATACTAATATTTCCGTCTTTGTCAACTGAAACCGAGCCGCCTTGAAATCCAATCTCACCCTCACGACTTTTGAGATAGTCATTCGCTGATTTTATTTTTTCTGCAATTTCTTGACGCTTGGTAAGTTCTTTGTCAGGTAAGCGACCAGCAAGGCGTTGTTTAAATTCTTCTTCAGTCATATTCAGAAGGATACGAGTCCTCTTGCCTGTGTCACCTTTAGAAATGCTCCACTTACGAAGACCACCGTCACTGCCAATTATAAATCCTTGTGCAGAAAGACTCGGACGATTAGCGGAGGTTTTTAGTTCTTGTTGACAATCATAAATCAATGCTTCATACTCAAGACGCTTTTCAGGATCATCTGCCATCTGTCTTAAAATATGCGGTGAAATTGAAATATTGTTATTGCCTTTTCCATTGAAAGGTTGAGTGCCGACAGTAAATCTAACATCTTTAAATTGTCTGGAAAGTTCATTAATAACGCTACCAGATTTTGATTTTGAATCTTCCTTAACTTGACTTTGAGCATAATTTAATGCTGCTTCCGAAACATAAGAATTACCAACTTTCACTGCCATATCTATCAATCCTTTCTCGGTATGACAAGAACTTTAACTTATTCTCTTATGATTGTCATCAATTCGTCAATTTTTTCTTTGAGCAATTCCTTATCGCCTTTAGTCTCGACATTTAAACGAATGTAAGGTTCAGTTTGAGAACTACGCAAATTGAAGCGCCAATTATCAAAGTCAACGCCAAAGCCATCAACTCTGACAATATTGCCTTTTTTGCCGTAAATATTTTCAATCTTTGCGAGAATATCTTTAATAATATCGGTACTTGCGACTTTTGTATTGAGTTCGCCGGATACTGGATATTTTGCTTGACGATCCTTAATGAGTTCGGAAAGAGTTTTATCCAAGACGAGAAGCCAAGGAATCATGCCGCTGTCACAATAGTAAAAGTCACGGAAATAATGATGTGACGACATTTCACCACCGTAAACGGCATTTTCTTTTCGCATGACTTCTTTAATATAAGTATGACCGGAACGACAAATTATAGGTCTGCCGCCCATGCTTTCAACGATGTCAACTGTATTCCAAACTGCTCTTGGATCATACACAATAGCAGAATTTTTATGCTTTAACAAAAAGTTTTGAGCTAAAAAGCCAACTAGATAATAACCTTCGATAAAGCCGCCTTTTTCGTCAAATAAGAAGCAGCGATCAAAGTCTCCGTCAAAGGCAACACCACAGTCAGCACCATATTCTACG
>CAJOHI010000044.1 GCA_905234365.1 uncultured Selenomonadaceae bacterium
CTCAACAAGTAAGATTTCATATAAGTGAGATAGTGAGGGCGAATGTATTTTTTGATAGTTTAGCATTACGAGCGCAAACTCTGATAAAATCGAATAGATCTATACAAGAGTTAAAAGAATTGACTCTATCCATTAAATTTTCTGCTTAAACTTTGTAAACTACTGATAAAATTATAACATTAAATTTTCTATTTTGCAAACGGTTTGCTTTTGCTTGTTTTGGAATATAAAAATCAAAATTTCTATATAACACCAAAACGCAAGTGGCTTGCTTATACTTGCCAATATTAATTGTGATAAATGAATCAAAAAATTATTCTCATAGTAGTTCATTATGCTCGTAAGTCTCTTTGAACAGAGATAATTGGCAAAAAATTGTAATTAAAGCGTTATTCAAAGTTATCAACTCCATTTATGAATTTCAGCGAACTCGAAAATTTTTTTATTTTTACTTGACTAATTATATATATATATATATAATTATTTTTGTGGTATTTTCGGGTAGACTAGTGATAGTTTTTTTATGTGTAGGTGATAGTATTGAAATTGGTAGAGGCGATCTGGGAAAAAAGAAATTTGGGAGTCTCAGTTGTTGAAGTCAGTCTGGATTCGCAAGATTCTTTAGAAGATATCGGCAAAGTTTATAATGATTTAACCTCAAAGTATCAGTATCTTGTTTTTCGCGTTCCCTGTAACAGATGTGATTTGTCATTGCAACTTCAAAAATTAGGTTGTACTTTCATAGAAACCGCGATTACACTTTCTTATGATTTGAAAAAATTTCGCGTAGATGAGAAATATAAAATGTTTTGCAAAAATTGTTCTTGGGAATTGATGAACGATCAAGATTTAATTAAGCTCTATGATGAGATAAAATCAGGGATTTTTGAAACGGACAGAATTTATCTTGATCCGTATTTTTCGCTGGAGCAAGCTGCCAATCGTTATATTTTTTGGATTCAAGATTTGATAAAGCAAAATTTGATGCCCCATAAGGTTATTTTTGATGGCGAAACAGTAGGCTTTTTTGTTAATAAACCTGAGGGGAAAAAATATAAGGGCTTGCTTGCAGGTGTTTATCACAAATACCTTAAAAGCGGATTGGGATTTTTGGTTCAGTATGCGGGGCTGGCTTATGAGAAATCTCAAAATGCAACGTATCATTTCGGAAATGTATCGAGCAATAATTTATCTGTACTTAAGGTTTGCATTGAACTTGGCGGCACAATAAAGGATATGCAGTATATTTTAATAAAACATTGTTAATGGGAGGAATTTTTGTGACAGATTTTGAAAAGATTGAAATTTTGGCAGAGGCTATGGACGTAGATGTAGAGGATTTGAATGAAACCGATGATCTTACTCAAAAAACTGAATGGGATTCGTTGGCGGTATTGTCATTCATGGCGAATGTGGCAGCAAAGTGCGGCAAAAAGTTGAAACCGCAGGAAGTTCAAGATGTAGTTACCGTGCGTGATGCATTGAACTTGATTCCTTAAGTAAGGTTGTGATTCGATTTTGGTTGATGAACAACTTAGTATTTGGAATGACGCGATTTTTGGCTTGGTCTTTAATGGACGTGAAGCTGACCCGAAAGCTCCTGTTCATTATATTGATACGAACAATAAAATTGTAATTTTCACGCTTCCCAATAAAAAACGTGGGGGGGGGTACAGCTGAGGTTTTTTTGACGGCTAAAGGATTTAATGTTTTCGATATTTGCGAAGTCGAAAATAATGATGTCTCAATCAAGAATAAATTGGCTGACTATCGCTCCGATAATAACATTGCAGTTGTCTTAGAATCGGACAAATATTGGAGTAAAAATCGCAAATGTTTTGAAGAATTTGGCGGCGTGGTCCAACTTTTCTCGGTTATGAAAATTTTTTACGAAGTGTTCAAACCGTCGTATAGGGAAGTTTACGATTTACTTGAAGACGATTTATCGAAAGAAATTTTTACCGAAGTACTCAATGTACGTTTTAAAATAAAATCTCCGAAAGTTTTGATTACATATTTTGATTCTAATCAATATTTCACTTTGCCGGAAATGAATATGTTTGAAGGTGACGGCGTTTTTGTAGATTGTGGCGCGTTTGTCGGAGATACTGTCGAAAAATTTATCAATAATTGTCAAAGTGTATTCGGTAAGATTTATGCTTTTGAACCTGCGCAACGTCAGTTTAATGCGTTCAATGTACGACGTAAAAGATTGATTGAGGAATGGGCATTGGACGAATCAAAAATTCAACTTATAAATGCAGGGGTAGGCAGTAAAAATCACGAAGGAACAATGGTACAAGGTTGGTTAGATGATAACAACATCGGTCGCAGAGTTTCTTATGATAAAAAAATTACGAATGACTCTACTGATAAAATAAAAATTTTAGCACTTGATGATGTGCTTAAAAATGAAAAAGTTGACTTTATAAAATCTGATGTAGAAGGTTCTGAGATGGAAATGTTGCGTGGAGCACAAAATATTATTATAACGCAAAAGCCTCTTTTAGCTTTGTCAATTTATCACAAACTCAGCGATTACTACGAAATTCCATTGTATATAAAAAATTTAGTGCCGGATTATAAATTTAAGATAAGACATCATTCAACTAATTTTATGGAGACAGTTTTGTATTGTTATATTTGATGGGATGGAAATTTGATGATTGATTTTACAGGAAAAAAATTTATGGTTACGGGTGCATCTTCAGGTATCGGACGCGCAACCGCAATACTTGTTTCAAAACTCGGCGCGAAAATTATAGCTTGTGGTCGTGATGAAAATCGACTTGATGAAACTTTGTCAAAGTGTGAGGGCAACGGACATGCTAAACTTGCTTTTGATGTCAGAGATACCGAAAAATATAATGCAATTTTTAATCAAGCAATTGCAGACAGTAAAAAATTCGATGGGCTAATATATTCTGCCGGAATTGCAGCACCTACACCGTTAAGAGTGTTTTCAGAAAAAACTCTGCGCGAAGTTTTAGATGTGAATTTAATTTCTTTTATGATGATGGTTGCCATGTACTCAAAACGTCAATTTAATAATGGCGGGAGTATTGTTGCGATGTCGGCTTTGAATGCCTATTATCCTCATAAATGTATGAGTGCTTATGCCGCTTCCAAAATGGGCTTGGAAGGTGCGGTACGAACTTTAGCTATTGAGCTTGCCGATAAAAATATAAGAATAAATTGTGTGGCGGCAGGACCTGTTGATACACCAATGACGCAAGGTGTATTATCTGCTACTTTAGAGGAGAATAGCAAGCGTACTTTGCTCGGTATGGCACAACCAGAAGATGTCGCTAATATGATTGTTTTTTTGCTAAGTGATTTATCTAAACAAATTACCGGGCGTTCTATGTATGTTGACAGTGGTTGGCTCGGTCAGTAGGTGAAAATATGCAAACACTTTTTTTGGATAATGATGGCGTTGGATATAATGAAGATGATATCTATAAATCTTTGTTGGCGGTAGGTGCCGGTGATTGCGAAACGCTTTTTTTACATTCAGACATAATGCTGGGCATACCTGCCAAAGGTTTTCGGCGACGTGAATATGTCAGCACTTTATACAATGCAATAGACAGACTCGGAGTAAAAAATTTAATAGTGCCGACTTTCACATATAGTTTTTGTAATGGCGAAGATTACGACGTATTAAACAGCCCGACTTCAATGGGAGCTTTGAATGAATTTATTCGTAAATTACCAGACAGGTATCGTACACTTGATCCGTTACTCTCGCTTTCAGTTCCGAATAATTTAAAAAGCCAGTTTATTATAAATCTTGACAAAACAAATAACGGGGGGGGGTATTCATTAGGTGAGGATAGCGGTCTTGATAAACTTCATAAAATGGGCGGAGTGAAATTTTTATTTTTAGGTGCAAGACTTTATGATTGTTTCACTTATCTGCATTATGTTGAATGTATGCGAGATATTCCTTATCGTTTTAACATGCCTTTCACAGGAAAAATTATAGATGAAGACGGAAAATTTTTTTATACAACTCAATATATTCATACAGCTTGCACGGGTGTTTCTCTTCGTGAAGATGAGCGTTTTGAAAATTATTTGACTGAAAAAGGATTTTTGAGAAAAGTACGGCTTGGAAATTCTTTTGTAAGTACTATTTCTGAAACTGATGCTTATCGAGAAATTAACAATGCACTTTCACAAGATATTTATTATTTTCTTAATGAGCCTCCAATGCAAATGGAACACAAATATACTTATGATTCATCAAAAGGTCGTATAACTCACTGTTAGGAGTGATGACATGCAAATGAATGTAGCTGATTACTGGCTTGAACATCTGAACGATAAAATATTTTGTAAAAAAATTGCTGTTGTTGATAATGCGACGGCAACTTCATTTGATATGCTTTTTAATCGCGCAGGAGAACTTGGTGAATGGCTTATAAAAAATATTTCTGATGTCGGTAAACCGATCGCCGTTTTCTTGCCTAAGTCTGCGGAATTGATCGCGGCAGATATGGCAATAATATACAGCGGCAATGCGTATATGAATCTGGATATTAAACAACCTGCAAAACGTACTGAAATTATTATAAATCACATTCAGCCGACTTTTATATTGACGTACAGCGAATTTGAAAAATCTTTCAGCGAACTTTCTTTAAGTGATGTACGCATTATTTACTTAGATAAATTAAAATTATCAGGTTATGATGTTGAAGTTGTAAAAAATCGTCTTGCTGAGGTGATTGATACCGACCCGCTTTGCATAGTAAATACTTCAGGTTCTACAGGTATTCCAAAAGGTGTAGTAATGAATCATCGGAGCGTAATTGATTTTATAGACAACGCAACTGATGTACTTTCACTTTCAGACAGCGAAGTTATCGGAAGTTTATCGCCGACGTATTTCGACATCTTTACACTGGAATTTTATCTTATGTTGTGGAAGGGTTATAAATTTGTGATTATTCCCGAAAATTTGGCGGCATTTCCTGAAAGACTTGTGGAATGTTTGGAAGATAACGAAGTAGATTTTATATTTTGGGTGCCGACTGTCATGGTAAATATTGCCAATCTGGATATTCTGTCTACGCATAAATTACCGACATTGAAAAAAATATTATTCGCAGGTGAAGTATTTCCTCAAAAACATCTTGCATATTGGTTTGAACATTTACCAAGCGCAACCTTCATAAATATGTATGGACCAATCGAAATTACGGTTGATTGTTTATATCATGTAGTGACGGAGCAAGATATCAAAGAACAGGTACTGCCGATAGGCAAAACTTTTCCGAATACGCGAATTTATATTTTGAATGAGGAAAATCAAGAATGCGCCGTCAACGAACAAGGCGAACTTTGTATTTCCGGTACTTCATTGGCTATGGGCTACTACAATGACAGCGAAAAAACTTCCAAAGCTTTCGTTCAAAATCCGCTTAATGATAAGTACATTGATATAATTTATCGAACAGGTGATATTGTTTACAGACGTGACGACGGAAATATTATGTTTGTTGGTCGAAAGGATTTTCAAATTAAACATCTCGGCTATAGAATTGAACTCGGCGAAATTGAAAATATTGCTTTATCCTTACCATTTATTGAAAATGCTTGTGTTCTCTATGATAAAGAAACTAAACAAATTATTTTAGTGTATGAATCTGCCGACGATTTAAAAATTGCTGATATTCGTATTGCTATCGGAAAAATTTTGCCCAAATATATGCTCCCGACTCGTTATGAAAAAGTTGATGAGATGCCACGCAATTCTAATGGAAAAATTGATCGGCAGACTTTAAAAATTGCCTTCACCAATCCCGGGGGGGGGTATTTAAATAATTTTTTGATAATCATTGCTTTATTGGCAATAGAAATTATTTTTTGTAAGCGCATGCAATTCTCTTGCTGTCAGGAGGTGTCTGCGTGAAAAGAATAATTACAGATTATCTTGAAGAAACAACAATTAAATACCCTGATAAAATTGCTTTAACAGATGGCGACCGAAATTTAACTTTTCGTGAACTACGCGAAGAAGCTAAAAAAGTTGCTGTGGGATTGATAAGGCAAAAAATTTTTCGTCAACCGATAGCGATTTTTCTTGAGCAAAGTATTGAAACTGTTATTTGTATATTGGGCATAGCATATGCAGGAAATTTTTATACAATCATTGATACAAAAATGCCGATGTCCAGGACAGAAAAAATTTTTGAGACATTGGAGCCGAAATTGATTATTACAAATGAAGAATTTCTTGATAAACTTCCCGATAGTAAAATTGAAAGAATAACATTTACAGAATTGGCTGAACAAGATATTGATGAAAAAATTTTAAACCGCGTTGCAAGAAAAATAAATTTTATGGATATTTTGTATGTACTTTTTACGTCCGGTTCAACAGGTATGCCTAAAGGTGTAACTATAGGTCAACGCTCCGTAATGGAATATACTGAATGGATTACAAAAACTTTCGGAATTGATGAAAGTTGCATTATAGGAAATCAAGCCCCGTTTTATTTCGATAATTCAGTTTTGGATATTTATCAAATGATTTCTACTGGAGCAACTCTTAACATAATACCGCGCACGATGTTTATTTTTCCCGCTCGCCTTATGAAATATATTTTTGAGCATAAAATAAATACAATATTTTGGGTGCCTTCAGTACTGGTATCTGTTGCAAATTGCGGAGCATTGGAGGAATGTGATATTTCCTGCTTAAAGAAAATATTGTTTGCAGGTGAAGTCATGCCGGCTAAACAACTTAATCAATGGCGAAAAAAATTACCTCACGTGCTTTTTGCCAATTTGTATGGTCCGACAGAAATTACTGTAGATTGTACATATTATATTATTGAGCGTGATTTTTCGGATTCTGATGTTATACCTATAGGTGTTCCATGCAATGAAGGCGATGTACTGATTCTGAATGAAAATAATCAACTTGTTAAAGAATCAGAGCGTGGTGAACTGTGTGTTCGAGGTTCTTCATTGGCATACGGCTATTATAATAATCCTGAAAAAACTGTTGAAGCGTTTGTACAAAATCCAATCAGTGATTACCCTGAAATTATTTATCGAACAGGTGATATTGTTCATTACAATGAACTTGGAGAAATTATTTTTGACGGCAGAAAAGATTTTCAGATTAAGCACATGGGCTATCGAATCGAACTTGGCGAAATTGAAACGGCGGTTACATCTTGTAATGGTGTTGATGAGGTTTGTTGCTTGTACGATAAAGCCAATAATAAAATTATACTCTGCTATGTCGGTGAGATTGAATCATTTAATTTGGCAAGAAAACTTTCTTCGTTACTGCCAAAATACATGATACCGACACGCTATGAACAACTGGAGACTATGCCGCATAATGCTAACGGAAAAATTGATCGTCAAATTTTGAAGAACAAATTTATAGAGGAGTGAAACAGTGTACGAAAAGATTTTTTTTATCGGTACAGGAAGCGTTGCAAAAAAATGTTTGGAAATCTTAAAGAGCAATGGAAAATATTTTACTTGCTTGAATGTTGAGCGAGAAGATTTTCCAATTGTCAAAACTACTTGTAAGCGTCTTGGCGTGGAATACAAAACTTTTAAATCCGAAGAATTACAAAATTTTCTTACCAATCAAACAGAAAAAATTTTGATTATCAGTGCACATAACAGTTATATTTTTCCGCGCAGTGTAACTAATAAAGAAAACTTAACTATAATAAATTTTCATAATGCGTATTTGCCATATTATCGCGGACGTAATGCTCCGACGTGGGAAATTTATAACGATGAAAAATTTGGCGGTGCTACTTGGCATATAGTTGATAGCGGAATAGATACCGGCAATATTATATTGCAAGAAAAAATTTCTATATCTGATGATGAAACGGCTTTATCTTTGCTGAAAAAATCTGCCGAGAAAGGCATTGCAATTTTTGAAGAAAATTTCTATACCTTATTTGATATATCTAAGGGGGGGGGGTATAACCAATCTGCATAGTAGTGATAAACTTTATCGCTCCTCTGATATTCCAAATAACGGATACCTTGATTTAAATTGGGGCTTCGATCAATCTTATCGTTTCTTGCGTTCAATGGATTATCACGGAATGAAAATTTTGCCACAAGCGAAAGTAACACTAAAGGGAGAAACTTTTTTAATTGAGAGTTACACTATCAAAAATTTTTGTACACCGAAAAATTCTGAGGAAATTCAAATTTTTTCGGAGGCGCGCAATAAATTTTTGTGCTGTCATCTCAAAAAGTGCGATTGATTAAAAAATCCTCTTCCTTTAGTCAGGTGATTAAAAGGATTGAGGATTTTGGAAAAAAATTTTATTTCTCTTACTCCAATGAAAAATATCTGCGAAATTCATCATGCTAAAAATATCATTAAGAATAGCGGAGAAAATTTTTTTACGAATTTTTATGTTAATGACAATTTATTGATACAATGGATTCTGCGCAGTCAAATTTATTATTTTTCATCTTGTAATACACTTTTTATCTTAAGACTCAGAAAGGAGTTTTGGCATCTTTATTTTTTAACAAACGATTTAGATATTTTTTCTGAAGAACTTTTCTGTTTGACTAAAAAAATAACTTCCTCAATCAGCCTTGATATTATATACCTCGGGGGGGGGGGGGAAATGATAAAAAATTTGCGCCCCATCTCATGAGAGCCAAATTTACGCAATATGTTTCTTTGACGAGAATGTCTTGCATAAAAAATCCTTCTCAACAAATTACTCCGCAATTATCATGGTTTGCTGAATTGAGTGATGTTTATGAAGTAGAAAAAATCATTTATGAAAATATGAATCCGCTCTGCGAACAAATACCTGATATTGAAGAAATTGCAAACGCCGTTTATAATCGGAAAATTTTGGTTGCTCGTCAAAATTTGGAGATTGCAGCTATATTATTTTTTGAAAGAACGGGCGTTTCATCTACGTTAAGATTTTGGGCGGTAAGAAAGAAATATCAAGGGCAAGGCTTTGGTAAGATGATTTATGAAAGATACGTTGCAATCAATGCCGATGCACAGAGATTGTTACTTTGGGTTCGTGATGATAACTTGAAAGTCAAACAAATTTATCGGCATTACGGAATGAATTTTGATGATTTGCATGATTCGGTCTGGGTGTTGTCACGATAGTTTAAAAATGAAGGTGCTATATGATAAATCTGAAAAAATATGTCAGCGTCGATGAGATACGAAACGATACAGAAAAAACTAAACAAGTCGGTGAGAATTGGTACACCAATATTTATATCGGCAGTGAGGTTTTGCAAAGACTTATCGACAAAAATAAAATCAGCGGCGTTGTCTCGGATAAAACAAATATTATTGTCGGAGAATTTCATAATACAACTAAAATGTATTTCTCGACGATTGACTTTGAAGATTTTGCTGAAACTGCGCGAAAAGTTTTTCCGGAATTAAATTATCCTGTCTCTGCTGAAATTTATACTGATTCCAGAAATATTGAACAAATAAATATCGTACAAAAATATTTAAATGAAATTGGTTTCCGTCATCACGCGACGCAATATCGCTTGACAAGACTTTCAAAAACAAATTTCTACAGTGAAATTGATTCAAAATGGTACGCTGATGAAAATGATTGCGAAGAAATTTTTCAAATGCTCATGGATACTTTTGATGTGAGTTGTGATCAGATTCCCGATATTGATGAATTGCTTGAAAGAGTCGATAAACATGAGATTCTAAAAATAAATGCCGGCGATAAAATTGCGTCCGTAATTATTCTTACTCGCAAACCTTCGATTGCTGAATGGGTATTTTGGCTCACTTGCCCTGAATATCGTACTGAATTTTACGGCATGCAATTACGCGAAATTTATTTACAACTTACAGGTAATGTGCGGCGACAAATTATGTATGTTCGCGAAGAAAAAATGAAACGTTTTCATGAGCGGTTTGGATTTATTGCGGACGGTTTTGAAAATCGTATTTTTGTGATCAATGAGTAAATTTTAAGGAGTGGGTATAAAATGAAAGAAATTAACAAAATTATTTTGGAACAGATTGAAGATTATAACGATTTTCTCGAAACAAAGATGGACACTTCCGCAGGAAATGATACGATACTTTTCGGACGCGGCGGAGTAATTGACAGCGTTGATTTTGTTACATTGTTGCTTGATATTGAGCAGGCGGTTAATGACGAATACGGTACACATATCGCTATTTCAAATTCGCGTGCGATGTCTCAGAAAAACAGTCCTTTCCGCACAGTCGGAACTCTCGCCGAATATATTAAAAATCTTTTGGAGGAGTAAGATGATAATTTTAATTACCGGGACGCGCAAAGGTATCGGCAAAGCTATTGCAGAACATTTTTTGGCGCATGGCGATACAGTTATCGGTTGCAGTCGCACTTTGCCGGATTGGGCGGAAAATTTTTCAAACTATGAACATTTTACGCTTGATGTCAGCGATGAAGAAAAAGTTTTGAAGATGTTTGGCAAGATTAGAAAAAATTATGGCGGGCTCGACGCACTAATAAATAACGCAGGTATTGCGTCAATGAATCATTCACTGTTAACACCGATTGAAACAGTTAAAAATATTTTTTCTACGAATACGATTGGAACTTTTTTGTTTTGTCGTGAGGCGGCTAAAATTATGCGTAAGAAAAAATTCGGCAGGATTGTAAATTTTGTAACATTTGCTGTACCATTTAAACTTGAGGGCGAAGCATCTTACGCCGCATCAAAAGCTGCCATTGTATCACTTACAGAAACTTTGGCGCGTGAATATGCAGATTTTGGAATAACAGTCAACGCAGTCGCTCCACCTGCTATCCAAACTGATTTAATACGTGGCGTGCCTGAAGAAAAAATGAATCGTTTGTTACAACGTCAAGCCATACACCGTTTTGGAACTTTTGAAGATGTTATAAATGCGATTGAATTCTTTCTGCGTAAGGAAAGTGATTTCGTAACAGGACAGGTTTTGTATTTGGGAGGCGTTTAAATTGCATATAGATTTTTTTATTGAACGTTTCCGCAAAAATGCCGATAAGGACGCTGTAATTTGGCATGATAAAATTTACAGCTACGGCGAAATTTTAAATCTCATTGAAAGAGATATTGAAATTCTCCGCGAAAAAATTTCTTCGCCACTCGTGGTGAGTCTTGAGGCTGATTTTTCGCCGCAGTCAATTTCGCTTATGCTTTGTCTGATTGATTTAAATTGCATAGTTGTGCCTTTGACTGAAAGCGTTGCTCACAAGAAGGACGAATTTAAAAAAATCGCGCAGGTTGAAGCGTCAATCATCGTCAAAGATGAAAGTTTTGATTTTAAATTTGAAAATGTCACCGCCACGCACGAAATTTTAACGAAATTAAAAAGCGAATCGCATCCCGGCTTGACAGTATTTTCTTCAGGCTCAACCGGCGAAAGTAAAGCCGCTGTTCATGACTTCCTGCCGCTTTTGAATAAATTTAAAGTCGAGCGCAAATGTCAACGTATGATTACGTTTTTGTTGTTCGACCATATTGGCGGAATAAATACAATGCTTTATGTTTTGTCGAATGCGGGTTGTATAATAACTCTGAACTCGCGCAGACCTGAGATCGTTTGCCATGATATAGAAAAATATCAAGCTGAAGTTTTGCCGACTTCGCCGACTTTTATAAATTTGTTGCTGTTGAGCGAAGCCTATAAAAATTATGATTTAAGCAGTTTAAAAATGGTAACTTACGGCACAGAACCAATGCCGGAAAGTACTTTGCAACGTTTCCACAAAATTTTTCCAGATATAAAACTTTTACAAACTTACGGACTTTCGGAAATTGGAATAATGCGCTCAAAATCCCTCTCGTCGGATTCTTTGTGGGTAAAAATCGGCGGAGAAGATTTTCAGACGCGTGTTGTGGACGGCTTGCTAGAGATTAAGGCAAAATCAGCAATGCTCGGCTACCTCAACGCGCCAAGTCCATTCACTGAGGACGGCTGGTTTAAGACGGGCGACGCGGTATTGGTTGACGGTGAATACATGAAAATACTCGGCAGAAAATCTGAGATGATAAATGTCGGCGGTCAAAAAGTTTTCCCTGCGGAAGTTGAAAGCGTCATTCAGCAAATGGACGGCGTTGAAGAAGTTGCGGTTTCAGGTGAAAAAAATATGCTGACCGGGCAAATGGTTACTGCGAAAATTAAATTGTCTACGGCGGAGAGTTTGCAGGATTTTAAAAAGCGTATGCGGAAATTTTGTAAAGGTAAGTTGGAAAATTATAAAATTCCACAAAAAATTGAGTTGGTTGAAGGAAATTTGCATGGCGAACGTTTTAAAAAAATTCGTCAGTAATTTATGAGGAGGATTTAAATGAAAAAAGTTATTGAAATTTTGCACGATATCAGACCTGAATTTGATTTCGCGCAGAGTGAAGATTTTATTTCGGACGGATATATTGATTCGTTCGATCTTATTACTTTGGTCGCAACGTTGGAAAAAGAATACGGCGTAAAAATTCGCGGTACTGAAATTGTGCCGGAAAATTTCTTGAATCTTGATGCGATAAAAAATCTTTTGAAGAAATACGGGGTTTCCAATGAAATTTAGTTACAAAAATAAAAAAATTACAGGCGTTCTTGCGGTTATTCCGAAAAATTTTAAAACCTTTGATGAGGAAATGGAAAATTACCAGGCTGATAAAGCGCGTATTAAACGCCTGAAAATAGTTATGGGTTACGAAAAACATCATATTGTTGAAGAAGGCGTAACAGTTTCTGATCTTGCGGTTTTCGGTATGGAGTATCTTTTCAAAAATAATTTACTCAAGCCTGAAGAAATCAGCGCATTGGTACTTGTGACGGAATCGCCGGATCATTTTTTGCCGCCCACAAGCAATATTATTCAAGGCAGACTCAATCTTTCAACAGATATTTTTTGTATTGACATAAATCAAGGTTGCGCAGGATATATTGTCGGACTTATGGAAGCGTTTTCATTGCTTGAACAGCCTGATATGAAAAAAATTGTCTTGATAAATGCAGATATTCTCAGTCGTAAAACTTGCAAAGAAGACAGAAACAGTTATCCGCTTGTCGGCGATGCCATTTCAATTACTATTGTTGAAAATTTCGCTGAAAATGTATTGATACAGGGCGAAATAAAAATGGACGGTTCGCGTGCTGATGTTTTAATGATTCCTGCAGGCGGATTTAAAATGCCGTCTACTCCCGAAACTGCGATCATTCGTGAGGACAAAGATGGCAATCGTAGAAGTCTGAATAATCTTGTAATGCAAGGGCGTGAAGTTTTTCACTTTGTACAAACTGAAGTTCCTCCGCTTATATTTGATCTATTGAACAGATTGAAAATAACCAAAAATGACATAGATTGGTATCTGTTTCATCAACCGAATAAATTCATGGTAGAAAAGCTTGCCGAAGAAATGGGTATTCCTTATGAAAAGATTCCTTCAAATATCGTGACAAATTTTGGTAATGCCAGCGGTGTGACCGTACCTTTAAATATGACGTTCAATCTTGGCGAAAAACTTTTAAACTCCACTTTTAAAGTATGCCTTGCGGGATTTGGCGTAGGATTAACTTGGGGTAGCATGATAATTGAGATCGGGAATTTTAATTTTTGTAAAATAATCGACTTTTAATCAAAGGGGATTCGTGTTTCTTAAATTTTTTTTACAATTCTTGTAATTTGTTTGACATATTTTTTACTGTTCAAAAGATTTGTTATCGAATAAATTATCATTAGCTTTATCTCTCAAAAATTTTTGATTTATGTCTGAAACAAATATCTTTCAAGTAACTTGTATATAAATTTCTTTTTGTTCAATTCAAGCCAAAGTGGCAATATCAGTAACTTTTCACAAGCCAACAAATTCGATGCACTATTATAAAATCCATCTCTATATCCTACAGATTCGAGTTGCTTTTGGTTAATATTGCTGACCAGTTCTTTTAATTCAAAAATTGTCTGAATGCCAAAAAGGGACAAAATTTTTTCACAGTAAGACTTTGAAATCAACCTTTGCCAAATGTTTTTGGTCTCGGGCAAATAACAATACATCGAAGGAAACCAAATATTTTTAAAAAATCCGTTACTTGGTTCTAAAAGGATTGTAGATAAATTGTACAGTCTTAAATCCGTTTCACATAAAGAAATTTTATTCAAGTAAGGTAATTTTTTTTCGCGTTCGGTAAGCAATTTTTACGCATACGAGATATATCTCTGCTTAAAATTTTTCTGGCAATCTTCTTCAATCATCGGTAACATAAATTGCTGAATATTTTTCATATTTCCATAAAAGTGTGATTGTCCCGATAAAAGATTCCCAGAGCAAAAAATCGTAGTATTCAAAATCTCGTTCCCTGTAACCATTCTTAGCCACAGTTGGTACTCGGTTGTAGAGATTTTCAAAAAAATCTTTTACTATCAAGCAATACATAAACTTCAATACTAAGGATATTACTTATCTCATTATTAAAAGTAAAATTCTAAATCCGCATTTTTCTGCTGAAGAATTAGAACATCTCGTTGGGCTTTCTCATACCTCTGTATCCCATTATATTCGTACTTTTCAGCAACAATATTATCCATTGATTTCTCAATCTTGTAAATAACTGACATTTCTATAAGTAGTGATGTCTTTTTTTATTGAGCAATTACTTTTACATCATTTGAGTATTTTTTTGGCACTCCCGCAAATGGATCATCATCATCTATCATTAACCTTTTCACTTCATTTTCCGTCCAACCAGTTGCCATTTTAATATCTTTTATTGAGACTTTCCCACTATTAAGAAGAGATTTAGCAATTTCTTCTTTGCCGTATTCTTTACCTGTTTTTAAACCATCATCTCTACCCATCCTCATTCCTCTGTATTCAATTCTATCCAATATTATTGATGGCATTTTTGAATTTCCTCCTAATCTTGGTTCTTCAAGCGCTATAAGAAATCGTTCGTCTTCTGTTACATCTGCTAATAATTCAAATACCTCGTTTATATGGTCTGCTTCTCCATAAATTGGTTCCCAAAATCCATATTTTCGTGCTTGAGTATAGTAATCGACTATAAAACGAAAATCACTTTGAAATTGTGCTATTGTTTTATCTGGTAGCCATGCTATTTCAAATAGATTGAT
>CAJOHI010000045.1 GCA_905234365.1 uncultured Selenomonadaceae bacterium
CTAATTTATTATAAGCCATTTTTCATTCCTTATTTAATCAAATTATTCATCTAAAGCTTAAAAAAAATGGTCGGAACGATGAGATTTGAACTCACGACCACTTCCACCCCAAGAAAGTGCGCTACCAAACTGCGCCACGTCCCGACAACATAAAAAAAGTTTATCATAAGACACATAACATGTCAAGTGCAAGTCATTTTATCAATACAAAAATCAAATTTCGATTAAAATTTCAAAAATTATGTGGCTTATAATTTTTAAAGTATAAAATTGTGATATAATTATTAAACAGTCTTTAATTTTGAGGAAAAATATTTGTGTTATGAATAGGCGATTAGTTTCGGCACTGTTAGGATATTTAACATTATTTTGTGGTGCAGCGATGATTCCGCCGTTAATTTTTGCAGCCATTGCCAAAGAAGCCGGCGGAGTTTGGGCATTTTTGCTGTCAATGTTTTTGTGTCTTGCAGCAACGTTTGAGCTTGAAAGATTCGGCGGTGTCAAAGGTAAAGATAATCTTGGCGTCCGTGAAGGAATTGCAATTACAGTTATTGGCTGGCTGCTCGTTTCGATTCTTGGAATGGTTCCATATCTTGACAGTTTCGTTGAATCAGTTTCCGGCTTTTCAGGTACAGGCGCAACGGTTTTTGAAGATGTTGAAATTTTGCCGCGAAGTATTTTAATTTGGCGCAGTCTTTCTAATTGGGTCGGCGGTCTTGGAATTATCGTTATTTTTATGGCAATTTTGCCGCAATTCGGACGCGGTGCAATGTATGTTATCAGAGCGGAAAGCACCGGACCGACTAAGGATAGGCAAATGCCGAGAATCAGAGACAATGCTAAGGCGCTATTTTTGATTTATGTCACCTTAACGATTTTTTGTGCGCTGACTTATTTTTTGTGCGGTTTAAATCCGTTTGCGGCAATTAATCATGCAATGACGACGATTGCAACCGGCGGTTATGGAATTTACAATGGAACTGTTGACGAATACGGAAATGACTACCTTGAAATCGCGATGACTTTTTTTATGATAATTTCCAGCGGAAGTTTTGCCATGTACGTTGTGGCCTTTCGTCGCGGTGGTCATGTAATTTTACGAAACACTGAGTTTAAAACTTATCTTTCAATTATTGCGGTTGCGGCGGCGATAATTTCTGCTGATTTATTTATCGAAATGAACTTTGACATTTTGACGGCGATTAAATATGCCAGTTTTCATGTCGCTTCACTTTCGTCGACAACAGGTTTTGTCGCTGTGGATTTTGATACTTGGCCGCCGCTTTCAAAAGGTTTTTTAATGATGACAATATTTTTGGGCGGTTGTGCAGGTTCAACGGCAGGCGGTTTAAAAGTTGCAAGGATCGTACTTTTATTTAAAATGTTAAGCGTGATTGTCCAGAAGAAAATTCATCCGCAAAGTCTTTCACAAGTCAAAATGAATGGTCAGCCTATAGATGATGAAATTATCTTTGGAGCGGCAAGATTTTTTTTCGCGATTTGCATAATGGATATAATTTTTGCATTTGTAATGATGATTGACGGAATTGATTTAATAAACAGCGTAAGCGTCAGCGTTTCAACTATGGCGAGTGTCGGTCCAGGTTTTGGAATTGAAGGTGCAACGAGCGGATATTCACTTTTGCCGAATTTGAGCAAAATTTTTGCCTGTTTGTTTATGTTTTTGTCAAGATTGGAAGTTTTTACAGTTTTAGCACTTTTGTCTCCGTCATTTTGGCATAAATCAAAAAATTGGTAAATTTGAGGTGTTTTACATGAAATTAATTTTGCCGCAAATGCAGATTTTTTATCCAAAAATTGAGCAAAAATCAGAATTAATATTAATTTCCGGCGGACGAGAGCCAAATTTTGAATGGTTTAAAAAAATTAATAAAAATCGTCCAATTTATTGCGTCGATCATGGAATTGATTTTTGTAAAAAATTTAATATTTTACCGGATTTTTTGATTGGCGATTTTGACAGTGCTGCAGAAAATTCCATTAATTGGTCAATCGCAAATGGAGTAAAGATTGAGCGTCATCCTGTCGATAAAGATTTTACAGATACTCAGCTTGCACTTGACAAAATAAATGATAAAAATTTTGTGATTATTACCGGTGCATTTGGCGGAAGATTCGATCACCTCTACAGCACTATTTTTACTTGTGCAAATTCCAAAATAAAAAACTGCCTCATTGACGAAAGTGAGGCAATTTTGTTTATAAATGGAAATGAATCCGTAGATATTGAATTTTTTAAAAAACCGTTTGCATTATCGCTGTTGCCGATGAATGAAATTTGCGAAAAAGTGACAATTAACGGCGTTCACTGGAAGTTAAAAAACGCTAATTTAAAAATGTCTATTCCAAATGCAATTAGCAATCGTGTTGATGAATCAAAAGTTACAATTTCAATCGAAAACGGCATTTTAGCAATTTATATGTATTTTTCAATTTAAAAAATCTTAATTTCGCGTCAAAACCATTTCCATATAAGGCAATTCTTTAAAACCGTTCTTTTTGTAAGTATTCAAAGCTTTAACATTATCGCTTTCCGCTTCAAGTCGCAGAATTTTATCAGGATATTTTTTCTTGACATATTTAATAAAATTTGAACCAATGCCACCGCCACGATATTCGGACTCAATGTAAATATCTTCAATCCAAATGCACTCGCCGCCAAATTCCGTTGAAAAACTCTTTGCAAGCATGCCATAGCCAACGACTTTATCCAAAACTACGAATACAAAGCCCTCGATATAAGGCGAATTACTCAGACAGGCGTCAACATTGTTTGCAAAAATTTCTTCCGAACCGTTAGTTATGAGCGCCGGCGAATTGTAAAAGCGTCTCATCATGTCAATGACAATTTCTCTGTCTTTGCTGCTAATTTTTCTGATTATTGCTTTATCCATAATTTTAACTCGTCAAATCCTCACATATTAGGTATAATCGAGACCTTCGTCAATGGCCTTTGCAAGATTTTCGCCAAGTGCTTCAGTAAGGTGCATTTTTTCTTTAAGGCTCAATTTTCGTTTAGTCGCTTCATAAATTGGCAAGCGTTTTTTGATAAATTGCGTGTCAATGTTGCCGGTTCTGAAATATGGGTCCTCTAAAATTCGTTTATGCAGTGGAATTGTCGTCTTAATGCCGTCACCCTCAATCATAAATTCGTTGAGTGCACGTTGCATAATTCTGATTGAGTCGCCGCGAGTGAGTCCATGTGCAATGACTTTTGCAATCATTGAATCGTAATAAGGCTCAATCGACAATCCGGCAGTAACACCGCTATCAAATCTGATTCTTGGACCGCTTGGCTCGTGCATGAAAGTAATTTTGCCAGGTGCCGGCATAAAATGATTGTCCGGGTCTTCAGCGTTAATTCTGCATTCAAGAGCATGACCATAAAATTTAATGTCTTTTTGAGTAAAATCCAGCGGTTCATTAGCAGCGATTTTTATTTGAGTACGAACTAAATCAACATGAGTAACCGCCTCAGTAACACCATGTTCGACTTGAACTCTCGGATTAATTTCCATGAAGTAAAATTCATTTGTCGCAAGATCAAGTAAAAATTCAACTGTGCCAATGTTGGAATAGTGAACGGCTTTAGCAGCTTTTACTGCTAACTTGCCAACAGTTTCACGCATTTCATCAGTCAATGCAACAGAAGGCGATTCTTCCAGCAATTTTTGATTTCGGCGCTGAATTGAACATTCGCGTTCACCTAAGTGAAGCACTTCGCCAAAGTTATCAGCGACAATTTGAACTTCAATATGGCGCGAACGCTCAATATAATGCTCAAAGTAAAACCTAACTTTAGTAACATCAACAATTTGAAGAATCTTTTTAAGTTCATCTTCGTTATGAGCGATAAACATTGACTTACCGCCGCCACCACTGACAGGCTTTAAAATTACCGGATATTTAACCTCTTTTGCGGCTTCAATGGCCATTTCGTTTGAAGTCAACGGATCAGAACCTTTTGCCATTGGAATGCCTGACGGTGCAACAGAAGCTCTTGCAGCATCTTTATCGCCGACAAGCCTTAAAGTTTCCGGCATAGGACCTATCCAAGTCATTCCGGCTTTTGTAACCATTTCTGCAAATTCGGCATCTTCTGACAAAAAACCATAGCCGGGATGAACTGCATCGGCTTCCGCTGTGTAAGCTGCATAAAGAATGGCTTCTTTGTTGAGATAGCTGTCCATTGGGTCTTCTGTACCGACTCGACAACTGACATCTGCCATTTGAACATGGAGAGCATTTTTGTCTGCGTCCGAGTAAATTGCGGCTGTCTCTATTCCAAGTTCTTGACAGGCACGAATTACACGCACGGCAATTTCGCCGCGATTGGCAATGAGGACTCGTTTAAACATAAAAATATCGCCTCCAATTTATTTTTATTTGAGTATCTGCACGAATCATTTATTTTTTATGATAGTATGATAAATTATTTCAATCGCAAATGCAATACATCAAACAAAAATTTTTTTGAGGCGATTTTTATTTGGTTTGACTTTTTAATTTTAGGCTGAAATGTCAACACTTAAAGAAATTTGAGCATTTTGGCGGCGATAAATGTCATTGTCTTTTTGCCGCAATTCATTTTGGATTTGCTTTAATTCTTCTTCCAAGTGCAGCCTGGTTTCTTCGTCATCATAACCGTTAATTGATTTTGCTAACGCGAGACCTTTTGACTTTAAAGTTTCAATTTCGTTATCCACTTTGTCTGTTGACATTGTAACAATCTGTTTTTCCGGCTCTGCTACTTGAGGTCTGTTTGTTGGTGAGTCTGTTAAATTTGAATGTCTTCGCAAACTTGGCGAATCATCAGGCGCAAAATAATTTTGAGAATTGCCGACACCTTGAATTGCCATTATAAACACCTCCAAAAAAATATTTTTAAACCATTATTACTTATCAGTCAATTTTAACTCCGTGAATTTCTTCGGCTAATCTTTTTAATGATTCAACAGTACGAACGCCTGGTGTAATTTCGGAAAGTTTAACTTTGACAAAATGATTTTCACGAACAGCAGTTACATTTTGAAGTTGTGGATTATCTTTAATCGTTGCAACTTTCTGCTGAAAATCTTCATCATTACGAACACCATTGCTATAATCGGCAATGATTATATATTCTGGATCAGCCGCTACAACGCTTTCCCAACTCGTTGCCGCCCAAGTTTTTTCAACGCCGGCATTTTCCATGACATTTTCAGCGCCAATGAGTTTTAAAATATTTGTAGTGTAGCCTTTAAAAGCCGTGAATGGTTGTCCGTCGCTGGAATCGTAAACAAAAATTTTTTTCTTCGGCAAATCTTTAATCTTATCTTGTACGGATTCTAAAATACTCTTTTGTGCATCAACCCAAATTTTTGCATCTTCCGTAACGCCAAAAATTTCGCCGTATTTCATCATATCTTCAAAAACGGTGTTTAAATCTGCGTCAGTTTTCTGCATTGACGAAGGAATAAAAATTGGTATATTTTGTGAAGTGATTCTTTCAGCCGGAATACCGCGTTTAGTAAATGGAACTTCCCAGCCGGTTGCAAAGTCCGGTTTTTCAGCCATGAATGTTTCATAAGACGGCCACTTATCAGAAAGAACTTTAACTTTGTCGTAGCTTTCTTGCAACGGCGGATAAATGTCTTCTTCCTTCATAGCCGTACCAACCATTTTGTTTTCAAGACCGAGCGCCAACATCATTTCTGTAGTTGCCTGTGACATTGAAATTGCTCTTTCAGGTACTTTGTCGACTTTATTTGTGACTTCTTGTCCGTCGAGCATTTCTGTCCAAGAAACTGAAGTTGACGGCGGATCCATCGGATGTACATCTTCACCGCAGCCTGCAAATCCGAATGTAAGCGTTATTGCCGAGATACCAATTAAAATTTTTTGAGTCAACGATTTTTTGAGATTTTTCATTTGTAAAGCCTCCAATTTATTAAAAATTCTTTGCTTTACTCATACATTTCAATAATTTTTTATGTTTAATAATTAATATATATGCGTCCTTCGTGCTCAAATTTCACAAAAGGTACGCCAAATATCTTTTCAAGTAAATCAGGTTGCATAATTTCTATTGCTTTACCTTGAGTCAGCACACTTCCGGCAGCCATTATCGCAACATCATCACAATATTGAATCGCAAGTGATAAATCATGCAGCACGACTATAACCGTTTTACCATATTTTTGAAGCGTTTTCATCAGTGCAACTTTGTATTTAACATCAAGATGATTTGTCGGCTCGTCCATAAGAATTAATTCCGGTTCTTGTGCCAAAGCCTTAGCAATAAGTACACGCTGAATTTCGCCGCCGGACATTTGACTTAACTTGCGACGTGCCATGTCACTGATACCTACACTTTCCATTGCCTTTTGTGCAATTTGTCTGTCTTGGTCAGTATAATCGCGAAATTTTTTCTTGTAAGGAAAACGTCCCATAACTACGACATCTTCAACGTAAAAATCAGCAGTCATTTTTTGCTGTTGAGGTAAAACAGATACTTGAAAGGCATAATCTTGTGCAGAAATTTCATTAATATCTTGACCTCGAAAGTAAACGGCATGCAAACTTTTTCGTGTCTTGCTGAGAAATGACATCAAAGTTGATTTACCACTGCCATTTGCGCCAATGATTGCCGTAATTTTTCCTTCGCTAAAATCAGCATTTACACAATTTAAAATTTTTTTATTTCCAATCGTGTACGACAAATTTTTAACTTGCATAATATGCGACATATTCAAGAGTCCTTATATTTTCTGTTAATTATTTGCATAAATATTGGCGCACCTAGACAAGCCGTTAAAATTCCAATCGGAACTTCTTCCGGTCTGAACATTGAACGCGACATGACATCAGCCCAAACCATTACGAAAGCACCAATCAAACTTGTGAACCACAACATGACGGAATGTCTTGACTCTCCAATAAATCTTGCGATATGAGGAATTACTAAGCCTATAAATCCAATTATTCCGGCGATTGAAACGATAACGGCGATAGCCATTGACGATACCACAACTACCATTTGCTGTATTCGTTCTGTTGACAATCCGAGATGTTGCGCTTCTTCTCTGCCTAAAAGTATTAAATCAAGTTCATGCCGAAATAACCAAATAAACAGCATGAGCAAAATTAATACGGTCAATGCAATAGGTACCATTGTCCATTGTATACCGGTAAAACTTCCCATAAGCCAAAACATTGCGCTGCGGACTTGTGCTTCATTCTTTGAGCCGTAAATTTCCAACATTGTGAATGCCGAAAACAGCGCTGAAATTCCCATACCAATTAATACGAGTTTAATCGGACTGTTACTTGTTCCGGCAATATGAACGACAATAATCGTTGCAAGTGCTGCGCCTAAAAATGCTCCAACATAGACACCATAAGGTGCAAAAATTTGAGCAATTCCTGTAACAATGCAAAATACAGCTCCCATACCTGCACCGGACGAAACGCCGAGAATATACGGATCAGCTAAGTAATTTTGAGACACTGTTTGCATTAACATTCCGGTCAATGATAAAATCGCTCCTGCTATCGCTGCAAATAATATTCTTGGAACACGAATATCAAAAATTATCATTGAGTTAGACGATTCTAATGAGCGACCTTGTAATAAAGCTGAGATTTCATTCACGACAACATTTATTTCAATTTCAATAGAGCCGAATCCTATAGCAATTATCATGCTCAAAATCAAAATTAATGTTAAAATTGCCGCTCGAAGATATAAATTTTTGTTTTTCACTTTTACTATTTACTTAATACACTTTGTATAGAATTTTTCATCAGTTCAATTTGAGTTAGCAAACGTGCATCGACGCCGCCATTAGGTGTTTCAATTACGCAATCGCCAGGTTGTAAACTCTCATCGGAGACGACTTCCAAAATCGCTGTACCGTCAGTCAGCATTGATTGAAATTCAGCACGAGCCATTAAAACCATGTCATAACTGTCAGGACAGACGTGAACTTTAACTTCCTTTTGATCTCTGACATTTTTAATTGCTTCACGAACGACAGGCAAAACTACTTGCGGCACATCAAGAAAGTGCTGAGGTAAAATTTTTTCAATCGCAATCATAACGACATTTGCAATATCCTGTTCAGCTCTAACAAAATAATCTGCTGTCGCTTTCTTAGCGTCTTTAAGAGTTTTTTCTGCCTTTGCGTTAGCCTGTTTTATAGTATCTGCTAATTCTTGTTTAGCCGCTTTCTTGCCTTCTTTGTGACCATCTTTATAGCCTTCGTCGTGACCGGATTGTACAGCTTTAACCTTCATTTCGTCGGCTTCATCTCTGGCATTTTTGAGAATTTGTTCACCTTCGTTTTTAGCAGCTTGAATTATTATTTCGGATTGAGTGTCGGCATCTTTAAGTTTTTGAATTGCTCTTTGCTCCTTAGCCGCAATTTCGGCAAGCATGTTATTGAGTGTTTCTTCGTCAAATCCGGATTTTTCTTCTTCTTCCTCAGTCTCAGCGGACTCTTTGGCAGATAATTCATTTTTAATTATAACCGGTTTTTCTTCAAGCGCCATAACTCTGACAATTTTACTAAACACAGTCTCACCACCACTCTAATTAAGAATTAACACATATAAACTTAATTAAACAATCATTTCGTCGCCTTGACCACGTGAAATTACAATTTCGCCTTTTTCTTCAAGTGTTCGGATAACGTTGACAACTTTCTGCTGTGCTTCTTCAACGTCGCGAATCTTGACAGGTCCCATATACTCAATTTCTTCACGCAGCATATCTGCCGCACGTTTTGACATATTCTTGTAGACTTTTTCGGAAACTTCCGGAGGAGTTGCTTTCATTGCAAGTGACAAATCTTTTGTATCGACTTCGCGGAGTACCATTTGCAGTGAACGATCGTCCAGCATAACGATATCTTCGAAGACAAACATAAGGCGTTTGATTTCTTCTGCAAGTTCCGGATTGTCGACTTCCAAAGTTTCGATAATGGTTTTTTCTGTTGTACGATCGACGCGGTTGAGAACTTCGACGATTGCAGGAATACCACCGGCGGTTGTAAAATCTTGAGTCATCATTGAAGATAATTTTCTTTCCAAAACTCTTTCTACCTCGCGAATAATATCTGGTGAAGTTCTGTCCATCATTGCAACACGTTTTGCCACGTCAGCTTGAACATCGGTAGCAAGACCGCTCATAACTATTGCCGCTTGATCCGGTTCAAGATAAGCCATGACAAGTGCGATTGTCTGCGGATGTTCATTTTGAATGAAGTTTAGAAGCTGTGACGGATCCGTTTTACGCAAAAAGTCGAACGGTCTGACTTGTAAACTCGTCGTCAAACGATTGATAATATCCATAGCCTTATCCGAACCTAAGGCACCTTCCAAAATCTTTTGAGCATATTCCAAACCGCCGGTAGAGATATAATCTCTTGCCATTGCCATTTGATAAAATTCGCTGATTATTTCAGCTTTCTGCTCAACAGGTACTTGTTTATGATTCGCAATTTCAAGAGTTATACTCTCAATTTCGTCATCGTCCATATGTTGGAATAATTTTGCTGAATATTCCGGTCCAATCGCGATAAATAATATTGCCGCCTTTTCATGAGCGGTTAATTTTTTACTCGAATCGCCGTACATATCCATACTGCTGCTTGCTGCTGCTGCCGGCATAATAAATCACCTCGAAAAATTAATAAATATAGAATGAGGAACGAGGAACTAATTGGCAAATGTAAATTCATTCCTAATTTAATTCCTAATTCCTCATTCAAAATTTCTAAACAAATTTTAATCGTCTTCAGAAAGCCATTGCTTAATAAGCATAGCAACATCGGCAGGCTTTTCGTCGATAAATTTGAGTATAGCCTGTTTTTCGTCGCGTTGACGACGTTCTTCCGGAGTAAGTTTTTCTTCTTCGATTCTGCCTGCTTCGATTGCGGCTTGACGTGCTTCTTCTTCGGCACGCTGTCTTGCAAGTTCTGCTTGACGCACTGCTTCTTCTGCGGCTTCGCGTTCTTGACGTTTTCTTCTGCGATACATCAAGAAACCACCAATAATAAGCGAGGCAAGAAGGACGATTGCTCCAATCTCCGTATACAAAATCCTCTCTTGGCGTTCACGTGCAGCAGCTTCTTCAGCTGCACGACGATCACGCAATTCTGTACTGAATGGCAGCGGCTCAACCGAGATCATGTCGCCGCGATCTTCGTTAATACCTGCTGCGCTACTTACAGCTCTCAACAAACTTTCCTGTTGAGGTTCAGTAACAGTATCATTAACTAAAACTGCAACTGTTAAGCGACGAATTGAACCTGGAGACGAAACAATTTTTTGATTTTCTTCGTTAATTTCGTAATTCTTAGTAGATTCTTTGCGCTCATATTCAGCATTGGCATTACGTTCTTCTGCAACGTAGCCTGGAATATTGCCTTCAACTCCAGCAGGACCGCCAGGAATATTTGATTCGCCGTTATATGCTTCGCTTATATCCTGCTGACTGCGAATGATACCAGATTCATCAACAACCGGTGTAAAAGTTTGTCTATCCGTTTTGCGATCATCAAAATCAAGTTCGACACTGACTCTGACAAATGCGTTGCCTTCACCTAAAGTATGATCTAACAGCGTTTGAATATTATTTTGCAAATGATCACGAACTTTGCGCGTCATCTCAATTTGATTGAGCGTTTGTAAGTTCATGCGCTGTTCTTTAATGGCTTCGTCGTCTTGATTTTCGTTAAGAATATTTCCGGCTTCATCAACTATTGTAACATTGTCCGGTTGAAGTCCTTGAACACTATGACTAACTAAATTTACAATTCCTTTAATTTCCTGCGGTTTAATTTCAGCTCCAGGATTTAATATTAACATAATTGAAGCTGTTGCAGGTTTTTCATTTCTACTATATAAAGAATCCTCCGGCAATACAATATGTACGCGAGCTTTTTGAACGGAACTTAACTGCTCAATCGTTCTCGTCAATTCGCCTTGTAATGCTTGTAAATAATTAACTTTATTCTGGAACTCAGTAACGCCTAATTTGCTGTCGTCAAAGAGTTCAAAGCCTTTGTTGCCACGTGGTAAACCTTGAGTTGCTAAATTTAATCTGGCATCATGCACATCAGGTGCAGGCACAAAAATTGTCGTACCTGCCTTATTTTCCTCGATAGTGTATTTAACACCGGACTCCTTTAAGCTGTCTACCACATCGCCGGCATCTTTTGTCTCCAAATTGGTGTACAGCGGCACCATATCCGGCTTGCTGCCGTACCAAAAGCTGATACCCAAGAGTAAGAGCAGAAATGCCGCAGCAGATCCTACAATTATATAACGCTGACGACCGGTATATCTGTTCCATAACTCTCGATATTTCGCTATCCAATCTGCCAATGATCTCATCCCTTCAAATAATTCGTAATGCACAATGCGTAATTAATTATCAACGGATTAGCAACTCATTACTAATTACGAATTAAAAATTATGCATCAAATTAAACCTGCATTCTCATAATTTCTTGATATGCGGAGACTGCACGATTTCGTAATTGAAGGGCGAGTTGGATTGAAATTTCAGCTTTTTGGCTGGCCACCATAACTTGCGATATATCTTCAACTCTGCCTGCTGCAAGTGCTGCATTCATCGCATCAGATTGAAGTTGCAATTCGTTAGTCGCCTTTAAAGCATCTACGAGAAATTCGCCAAATGATTTAGGCGGCTCTTGCACCTGATTTTCACCTATATGACTGGTTGCGTGCATTTGGACGGGTGTCATTTGCAAAGGTTCTATTTCCATTTTTTTCACCTTCTTCAACAATAAGCAATTAATAATATTTAAATTATCCGCGACCTGTAATATCAAGAGCTTTCATTGCCATATTTTTTGCAGAATTTATCGCGGTTACATTTGCTTCATAGGCTCTTTGTGCCGTAATCATATCGACCATTTCACTGACAATATTGACATTGGGTTTTTCGACATAACCTTCTTCGTTTGCGTCAGGATGTGTCGGATCATAAACCAGCGGACCAGGATCGGTATTCTCTCTAATTGCAACAGCTCTGACACCTTCGCCGGAAGACTTTTTGTAGCCTACTGCCTGTTTAAGCATTTGCTCAAAACTTTGGAGTTCTTTTTCACGCGGCATAAAAACCACGTAGCGACGATGATAAGCACCGCCTTGTTCCGTCCGTGTAGTGTTGGCATTTGCAATGTTGTTTGATATTACATCCATTCGCAGCCGCTCAGCAGTCAGCCCTGATGCTGAGGCATCAATTCCTGTGAACATACCCATAATTTTTCTCCATTCTTGAATCTTAAAAACATATAGAATAAAACTTTGACATACTCTCTATGGCAAAAATTTACTATCAACCTTGAGGTGAACTTGTTATAACATTCTTCAATTTGCTGATATAACCGTTCATTTGAGTTGCAAGCGCATTAAAATAGATTTGATTTTTTGCCAAGTTAGCCATTTCAATATCAACATCTACGTTATTATCATCAACACGCATTAACGTCTGGTGGTCTTGAACGATTGAAGGTATCGCTACGAATGGCGTATTTGCCGGCGGCAGATGATTATCATGAGTCTTGACCATTTGTAATTTACCTTTTGTATCTTCGCCATAAATTTCTCTTGCGAGCAAATCTTCAAAGACAAGATTACTTTTTTTGAAATTTGGCGTATTAACATTTGCAATATTATGCGATATCACTTCTTGTCTTATATTTGCAGCTTCCATTGCGCGTGACAGATAATTAAAATTCGACGAATTCATAACTTGTTCTAACACTTTCTTTTCACACACCCTTCAATGAATTTATTTTTAAATTAGACTTCGCACAAATAAAAAATTCCTAATTTTACATTCTACACTAAATATACAATTCCTTCAACTCAAAAACAAAAAAATAAGACGAATTTATTATTGCTCCGGTGATTAAACATTAAAAAATTTTTTCAATCAGCTCAAAATTCAGCTTCTTTGAGTAAAATTTTTTTATTAGTTACTATTTGATGTAAAAAAACGTCTATTGAACTTTATAAATAACCATGTTAAAATACTTTAATGAAAAGTTGTTTTTGTAGAAGGTGTAAACCAAATTGAATGAAGATTTTATGTTCAGCAACTTTATAATGGCGTTAAGTGCGGTTATACCATTATTCTGTTTGATGTCAATAGGCGCTTTCGTGAAATATCGCAAATGGCTGACCGATGAAGAACTTAATCATATGAATCGAATGGTGTTTCGAGTCTTTTTTTGCTGTATGATGTTTCATTCTATTTACACAACCGATTTGGCAGCGACATTTCGACCAAAATTAATGCTGTTCGGTGCCTGTGGAGTGCTTGTCGTTTTTACTTTGGCTATGCTTATTGTGCCGAGAATTGAGCCGGATAATCGTCGACGCGGTGTAATTGTGCAGGCGATTTTTAGAAGTAACTTTGTACTTATGGGCGTGCCGATTGTTGCAAATATTTTTGGCGATGAAAATATTGCCGTATCAACTATGATGATTGCAGTAATTGTGCCGATTTATAACGTCCTTGCAGTTTTTGCACTGGAAACTTTCAGAGGCGGTAAATTTGCTTTAATGCCAATTTTGATAGGCGTAATAAAAAATCCTATGATTCTCGGAGCAATAGCCGGTGCTTTGTGTTTAATTGCAGGAATTCACATACCTAAACCGATACTTAAACCGGTTGGTCAAATCGCTGCAGCAACTACACCGGTGGCACTGATTATTTTAGGTGCTTCGTTTAGATTTGGCAGCACTCACGAACACAGAAAACAATTAATTGGCAGTATTTTTGGACGTTTGCTGCTTGTGCCTGCAGTTATGCTTACAACAGCTATAGCGTTAGGCTTTCGAGGTATCGATTTTGTGACATTGATCGCGATTTTTGGAACACCTTGTGCTGTCGTTTCATTTGCAATGGCGCAACAAATGGGTGGTGACAGTGAACTTGCCGGAAATTGCGTCGTATTTACTTCGGCGCTATCATGTTTTACAATTTTCTGCTGGATTCTGCTTTTTAAAACTATAGGTATATTTTAAATTGAAAGGTTGATCTAATGAGCGATTATGAAATTTATACTGACGGTTCTTGTCTTGGAAATCCTGGCGCTGGCGGCTGGGCAGCTATAATTATTGACTGCAGCATTGGCGAAATCAGCGAACTTCACGGCGGCGAGAAATATACGACAAATAACCGAATGGAAATGACGGCAGCTATTACTGCGTTAAATAAAATTTCAACAGGTTCAACCGTTGAATTATATACCGACAGTCAGTATCTTAAAAATGCCTTTACTAATGGCTGGATGGCAAAATGGAAACGCAACGGCTGGATAACTGCCGCTAAAAAGCCTGTTTTAAACCAAGATTTGTGGATTAAATTAGATAATTTGATAAATGCTAATAACGTGAGTTTTCATTGGGTTAAAGGTCATGCTGGATTTAATTATAATGAGCGTTGCGATTTTTTAGCTCGTCAGGAAGCGACAAATTTTAAATTAGGCAGGAATTAAAAATTTTTTTCAGAAATACTTCATAAAACTTTACAATTTGTGCTATAATACAAGTTAAGAATTAGGATTAATAATTTATGTTAATTAATATTTTAGAATTTATTGGCAATTTCGTACTAAAACGACTATCAGAGTTTGGCACAGTTGTTTTATTATATCTTGACACAATGAAGCAGCTTCGCCATAAGCCGCGAATGAGACATATAATAGCGCAAATGTCACATCTCGGCGTCGATTCTTTGACCATTGTTTCATTGACTTTGTTGTTTACCGGTGTGGTTTTCACTTTGCAAACAGCGCATGAGTTTATCAGATTTGGCGCACAATCGACAGTTGGCGGCATTATCGCTATTGCAATAGGTCGTGAACTTGGACCTGTTTTAGTTGGCGTTGTCTGTGCCGGCAGAGTTGGTGCAGCGATAACAGCAGAGATCAGCACGATGAAAGTCACAGAACAAATTGACGCGCTTAGAGTTATGGCTGTCAGTCCTGTTGATTATCTGATTGTACCGCGAATGTTGGCTTGTATGATCGTTGTACCGTTGCTTACCGTTTTTGGTGACTTAATTGGTGTTTTTGGTGGCTGGGTTGTAGCAGTTTATTATTCCGGTATCAGCTCATATTTGTTTATGCATTCAATCGAAATGTTTGTAACGGTGCATGATTTAACCGGTGGATTAATTAAGGCTATATTTTTTGGCAATGTTATCGCTGTGCTTGGCTGCTACTATGGTCTGAATTGTCCAGAAGGTGCTGAGGGTGTAGGCAAGGCGACGACAAAAACTGTTGTGGCGTCAATTATAGTAATTTTTATTTTAAATGCGGTTTTAACTTTTTTCATATATGGCA